>CADAYJ010000004.1:57778-61945 GCA_902792115.1 uncultured Ruminococcus sp.
TTTTCATAAGAGAAAGGACTTGAACCCGAGAGGGCGCGAGCGTCAAGAAAACAGTCCTGCGGACTGTTTTTAGCGAGCGGCGAGGCGGCAGCCGAGCGGTCAAACGCGCAAGCGTTTGGTCAAGTCCTTCTGCCCCTGCCAAATCACTCTCATAAATGGCTTAAACAAGCCGTTTGTGGGAGTTCTTTTTGTCCTAAAACCACTTTCTAACACTAACCCTGCACTTGATTGTGTCCATACAGGTACCTCCTTTAGCACAACAGCATACTACAGGAAACGGAAAAATCCAGAGAAAATCGAAATTTCTTTGATTGGCATCGCAAAAAACGAGCTACACGAAATATATCGGATAGCTCGTTTTATTTTATCTCCTGTTCGGTTTCATCAAACAGTGGGCTGTCAAAGTATTCTCTGACGGTGATTTCAAGACCGTCGCATATCTTTTTGATTGAACCCATGCCCGGGTTTTGGCTCTTTTGGTTAAGCATACTGTATATGGTTGACGGCGAAACACCCGAAATATTTGCAAGGGCATTAACGGCGAGATTTCTCTCACGACATAGCTCGAGGATTATCTGAGCAACAGCTTCTTTTTTTCTCACAGCCTTCTTCTTGGCGATTTATACTAAACTCTAATAAAACGCTTTAAATCTTTTCGGTCTAATTTCCCGGGTACTGCGTCATCGCCCTTGAAATACGACAGTATTCCTGCGGACTCTTCTTTTCGGTGTTTACAGTTTGCTTTTTCGGTCATCGTAGAATTGATGACTTTCAGGCAGTTGAAAAAGCTGTTGAGAGCTTGATTGCAAATATCGTCAGCGAACACTCTTATGTAGAGTTTCTGACAGGTCGTGACGGCGATTTCGATCAAATAGTCACGTCCGCCATCCGACGATACAAGAAATCAAATGATACAGCCATTTGATCACTCACTCGGATAATGCCGTATATGAAAGCCGTTCTCAAATTTCCTCAACAAACATTCCCGTCAGCTTCGGGACGCCAAATCTTGAGGTGAACCGCTCGCATTTGCAGAGGAAAGAATAGAAGATATGCCGTCCCTGACCGCTGAGAGCTTCATAATTTCCCTGTCCCTTGGACAGAATGACGTCCGCGTTGTCGAGGGCGCTTTTCGCTTCGTCCGAGAGCATTTTATACACCGTCCCCGAAACGCCTACTCCGCTGGAGATTATCTCTGCAACGCTGCCTATTCCCACGTACTCCGCGTCCTCAACGGTCGCGTCATTGAGCACCTCTCCGCCGCGCACCATTACCGACAGCTTCAACTGCGGATATCGCTTTTTGAGCTGCTCCAAAGACAGCTTGTCGAGCACGATCTCGCCGCAGTTATCCGCCAACAGCAGCAGGCTTTTCGCGGTCGCGCACTGACCGGTGAACGCTTCAAAGGTCTGCAAATCGTTGTCTGACAGCTCGTCGCGCTCCAAAAGTGAAAGAAAGGCTCTCTCGTCAACATCACTCAATGCGCCGAAGTCGATGTAGTTGCCGGCGCGCGCATAGGAAAACGCAGTAAGCAACGGATCGTCCGATCGGTTGATTTTCTCTCTTAACACGTCCTCCATTGAAAGCACAAGGTCGTTGTACTGTTTCTTCTCGTCACGGAAGGACGCGACGCTCCCGAAATATTTCAGGTATATCTGATTGAATTGATACACCAGATACGGCGCGGGATCGTCGTCCGTTCGATTGTCAATGACCGCCCTGATCTCCGCCAGACATTCCTCGTTATCCGTCTTGCGAAGCTGCCTTTTATACAGGCACTCGGCGCAGCTTTCGATCACTTGCATCATACTCACCCCGATTCTATGATAACCGTTTATGAACCGTCAGTCAAGCCTTGACTTTTCTGCCGATAAGGTTACAATAGATTTATAAACTTCTTTGAGTAAACCGACAATATATGCATCCCCGCGAGAATTATCAACGTCGGCTGCATGATGGAATATATGGATTACACGCCAAGGACACTGGATGAAATACTTGCCGCCAACACAAATGAGAATGAAGCAAAAACGAATCAGGAGGTTTTGTCATGATAACGGAATCATACAACGAGGAAAGAGAATCGCTGTTTTCACCGGGCGCTTTTTTTGGCGAGCGGAAACACCTCTGCGATACCGCGATCATCACCTTTTCGGGCGAGATCTTTCAGGCGGTCATCGACAGATACCCTCACCGCAAGGTCGCGCATATCGGCTCGGCAAACGGACACAAAGCGATCTATGCCGTTGATATCAACGGCATGGAGATCGTATTTTATTTGTCGTCGATCGGCGCCTGCCTTGCCGGAACCGAAATCATCGAAATGGAGTGGCAAACGGGCGTCAAAAGCCTGATTATCTTCGGCTCTTGCGGCGCATTGGACAGCGAGGCGACCAATGGAAAATATATCATTCCGACACAGGCGTACCGCGACGAGGGGATGTCCTATCACTACGCGCCGCCGTCGGATTACATGGACATCGAAAACGCCGATCGCCTTGCCCGGATATTTGAACAGCTGCGCCTACCGTTCGTCAAAGGTCGTGTCTGGACAACGGACGCGCCGTACCGAGAAACCGAAACAGCCGTTGAGAAAAGAAAAAGCGACGGCTGCATCGCGGTGGAAATGGAGCTTGCAGGTGTGCAGGCGGTCTGTGACTTTCACGAGATCGAGCTGTACAGCTTCCTGATGACCGGCGATGTGCTCGACGGAGAAGAATATGAGTCCGAGGGCTTGTCGGAGGCAAATCATTGCCTTGACAATTTCCGCATTGCCGTGAAAATCGCGGAGATGATAGGAAACGGTGAATCAAAATGAACCTGAAACGAATCAGCGTGAAGCTGTCATGGATGCTGCGGCACTGTCAGTCGCCACTTTATATCGACCTCAACGGAGGTTGGGCGGATGTGAATACGATCGTCCGTGCGCTGAAAAAACAATTCCCCGACTTTGACCGCAAGACGTTAGAGCTGATCGTGGCGCAGGACGAAAAAGGGCGGTATTCTTTCGATGAAACAGGCGCAAAGATACGCGCGAATCAAGGTCACTCTATCCCCGGTGTGGTGATCGAATTGGAGTCGCCCGAACCGCCGGAGCTTTTATATCACGGCACTGCCGAACAGTTTTTGGATGTGATCATGCGCGAGGGCTTGAAGCCGATGACGCGGCAGTTCGTGCATATCTCCCCCGATTATGAAACCGCCGTCAAGGTCGGCAGCAGACATGGCAAGCCCGTGATACTCAAAATCCGCGCGAGGGATTTCAAGAACGACGGCAATGAATTGTACCGTTCCTCAAACGGCGTGTGGCAGGCTAAATACGTTGCACCCGAATACTTTACTGTTTGCTGAAAAAGCAGCAGCTCCCATCAAACGAGAGCTGCTGTATTTTTTTAAGAAATCGTCAGACAGTTGCAGCCGGAAAAGCGTCGTTCCCGATTTCTGTTACCGGATCGGGAATAGGTACACTTTATTTTACTGTTGGCTGTGCCTTTTCAGCTCTGTCATTTCTCCGTCGAGCGCAAGGGTGCATTCGTCGCCCCCGATCACGCGATCCTCGTATACTATGAGGTTCAGGCGGTGAGAAGTCTGCTCGTCGGTGTAGGTGTAGCGCGTGCAGGCGGCGCACTTGTAGAGCGTGAGGTCGCCGCCCGAGCGCTTTTGCAGATCGTTGTAGCGCGTGTAAACGTCGCCGAAGTCGGCCGGAATGGTTATCTGCTCGCTTTCCTCGCTCTGCGCGTCGGGCGAATAGCCGAGCGCCGAAAGGAATGCCGTCCGCTGCGCGGCCGTTTGAGCGGAATTGTCGATGCCGAGGTATTCCGCCGGCGGTGCGGCAGGGTGGAAGGTGCTTCCGATCATAAGCGAGAATATGCAGAGCAGCAGAAAAACAGAGAAAAGCGTGAGCGCCGCGCACTTTCGCACGGTCGAGGTAAAGTCCATTCTGTACATAAGCGCCTCCGGGTTTGGTGTTTATACATATATATGCCGGAATGGAGCTTGATGATACCCGGTGCTTCCGAAGAGGTGAAAAATGCTCCCCTGTAAAACAGCAGGGGAGAGTTAAGGAGACACTGATTAAAGCGAGTGCTCAGATTGCGCCGCCAGATTTTCAGGCAGATTGGTTGACTCGACCGCAGGGTGCGGGTCTCCGGTGGAGACCTCTCGCCA
>CADAYJ010000005.1 GCA_902792115.1 uncultured Ruminococcus sp.
ATTTACCTTCATCTGCCTTCAGATTACTTATTATTCTTGATTAGCATAATTTTAACCCCGTATTCTTTCCGAATAAGGGGTTTATCTACAAGCTGAAACGCAGTATCCTGTTACGGGATACTGCGTTAGCTTTTATCAAACCTTGAAGCACTTCTGGATATTCTTTCTCTCTCCGATAACGAGTGCGATGTCCTCACTCGTCATGACCATGTCGGCCGCCGGGACGGTCAGGTGTGCGTCGCGCTTGACGGCGATAATGTTGACGTTGAACTTCTTGCGGACGTCGAGCTGCGCGAGCGTCTTGCCGTTCCACTCCCTCGGCACCTTCATCTCGTAGATCGAGATGCTGCTGTCGAGCTGAATGTAGTCGAGTATCGTCTTCGAGGCGTATTTGGTGGCGACACGCATCGCCGTCTGCTTCTCGGGGTAAATGACGTCGTCGGCGCCGTTCCTCAGCAGGAATTTCATCTGAACATCGTTTGCCGCGCGTGCGACTACGACCTTCGCGCCAAGCTCCTTGACGAGCGCCGTCGTTTCGAGCGACGTCTGGAAGCTGTTGCCGATCGTTACGATGCAAACGTCGTAATTGCTGATGCCGAGAGCCTTCATAAACTCAGGGTTTGTGCTGTCGCCGATCTGAGCGTGAGTGACGTACGGGAGGATCTCGTTAATGCGGTCTTCGTTTACATCAACCGCCATGACCTCGCATTTTAGCTCGCTCATTCTCTTTGCGACGTGCGTGCCGAACTGACCTATACCTATGATGATTGCCGAATCCATAATTATGCTCCTTTGTTAGTTGGTATGATTAGCCCACCGATATCTTTTCCATCGGCAGTCTGGACGCCTGGCTCTCGTTGGAGGGGAGCGCGGCGTAGATGAGTGTGAGACCGCCGACTCTTCCGAAGAACATCAGCGCCATGAGTATCAGCTTTGAAGCGCGCGAGAGCGTCGTCGTGATGCCGAGCGTAAGGCCGACCGTGCCGATCGCGGAGCCTGTCTCGAAAAGGCAGGTCATAAGCGCAATGTGCTCTATCCTGCTGATAATTATCGCGCTTGTGATGAAGAGCGACATATACATGAAGAGGATAGCTCCGGCGTTGCGGATCGATTCCTCCGGAAGTCTCCTGCCAAAGCACTGAACGTCCTTGCGCCTTCCGAAAACGGCTGCAGCCGCGTAGAAAAGCACGGCGAAGGTCGTTGTTTTCATACCGCCGGCGGTCGATCCCGGCGAGCCTCCGATAACCATGAGGAAGATCATGATGAGCTTGCCCGACTCGTCCATCTTCATGAGATCGGTCGTGTTGAAGCCGGCAGTCCTCGTCGTGACCGACTGGAAGATAGAGCTGATGATCCTGCTCTTCATCGGATACGAGCCGTACTCGAAGAAGAACATATAGACTGCCGGTACCGCGATAAGCAGGAGCGATGTGATGAGTATCACCTTGCTCTGCAGCGAGTATTTCCGCAGATCGAACTTGTACGTGCCGATGTCGTGCCACGTCAGGAAGCCGATGCCTCCGACTATTATCAGTGCCATTATCACGCAGTTGAAATATATGTTGTCATTGAGCGTCGTCAGCGAGGAGAACTGCTCGCGGCAGCCCATCAGGTCGAAGCCGGCGTTGCAGAACGCCGAGACAGAGTGAAATATCGAATACCAGATGCCCTTCGCGACGCCGAATTCACTGATGAAAACGGGCGAGAGGAGCAGCGCTCCGATCAGCTCGATTATCGCCGACGTCCTGAGGATAAAGCCCGTCAGCTTGATTATTCCGCCGAGCTGCGGCGCGGAAATGGATTCCTGCATCGTGCTCCTCTGCCACATTCCTATCCTCTTGCCGGACGCGCGTACGATCGTGAGGCCTATCGTGATAACTCCCATGCCGCCGATCTGTATAAGCGTCAGGATAACGATCTGCCCGAAAAGCGACCAGTGCGTCGCGGTGTCTTTAACTATCAGCCCCGTAACGCACGTTGCGGAGAGCGCCGTGAAGAGCGTGTCTCCGAAGCTCGTGACGGTGCGGTCGCGCGAGGCTATCGGCAGCATCAGCAACAGCGCCCCGACGAGTATCATCAGCGCGAAGCTGACTATGATTATTCTGAACGACTTGGTGCTCTTGCTGCCCAAGCGCTTTAACTTTTCTCTCATGTTACCCCCTGAATCAAGCAATGGTCATCATTTGTTTCTCCAGCAGTTTCTGTTGAACAGCATCAGCACCGGAAGTATCTCAAGACGGCCTGCGAGCATATCGAATATGAGAACGTACTTGGATAGCACGGAATAGTCGTAGTAGCTCTGTGTGGGACCTACCTTTGCAAGCCCCGGCCCCATGTTGTTGAACGTGGCGATAACTGCTGTGAAATCGGTGGTGAAGTCCATCTTTTCGTCGAGCGAGAGCAGCAGCACAGAGCCTACCATGATGAAGACATAGAGGATCAGGTACGTGTTGATCGAGCTTACGACCTCCTCCTTCACCGCTTTGCCGTCCATTTTGACGGTGTATACGGAGTTCGGGTGGAGCATTTTCTTTATATCCCTGCGCGCTCCTCTGACGAGTACGACGGCGCGGCTGACCTTGAGTCCACCGCCAGTGGAGCCTGCGCACGCGCCGATCAGCGCAACGATCATCAGCACCGTCTTTGAAAGCTCCGGCCAGCGGTCGAAATCTCCGCTCGCAAAGCCGGTGGACGAGATGTACGTCGAGACCTGGAACGCCGTGTGGTGCAGTCTGTCAAACATATTTGTATAGCAGCCGTTTATCGTTAGGTCGGCGGTGACGATCGCCACGGCCGATATAAAGATGATAAAGTACCATCTCAGCTCCTCGGACTTGAACGCCTGCTTGAATTTCTTCGTCAGGATCAGATAATACACGTTGAAGTTGACGGCAAAGAGGAACATGAACACCGTAATGACGGCCTGCCAGTAATAATGACCGTCGAATGCCATCAGGCTCTCGTTCCTGATCGAGAAGCCGCCCGTGCCTGCTGTCGAGAACGACAGCGTGATCGCGTCAAAGATCGGCATTCCGCCGACAGCGAGCATGAGGAACTGGAGCAGCGTCAGACCGCCGTATATGCCGTAGAGCACGCCTGCCGTACCTCTGAGCTTCGGTATCAGCTTCGACACGACGGGCCCAGGGCTTTCCGCTTTCATCAGATAGATGTTTGAATGCCCGGAAAGCTGCGACACTACGGCAAGCATAAACACGAGTATTCCCATGCCTCCTGCCCAGTTCGTAAAGCTGCGCCAGAACAGCATACTGTGGCTCAGCTCTTCGATCTGCCGGTCAACGCCGAGGATCGAGGCTCCGGTCGTCGTAAAGCCCGAAACGGACTCAAAGAGCGCGTCCGTAAAGCGCGGTATCTGTCCGCTTATGAAAAACGGCAGACAGCCGATAACGCTCAGCAGCACCCACGTCAGCGCGCAGGAGATGTATCCCTCGCGGACGTACATCTGTGTGTTCTTCGGCTTGAACTTTGACGATATCAGCCCGAGCGCGAGACACACTGCGGAGATCAGCCCGAAATATATATAATCCTTCTCGCCGTATATAATTGCGACGATTATCGGCAGGAAAAGCATTGCGCCGATAATTATCAGTACCCAGCCGAGTACATATCTGACAAGACTTTTATTCACAAGATCGCCTCTTTAGGAGTGTGGAGTTATTATTTGGAGATCGTTCCGTGCTGATGATCTTTTCATTTGATGCGTATCCGAAAGCAGCAGCGGAAGACCGCGCCTGAGATCCGCGAGCAAGCCCGAGGATCTCATTTATTCTGTATTACTCCCTCAGAACGTCCTCGATCCTCTGCAAGCCCTTGTGCGTTGTGACGACGATAACGAAGTCATCCGGCTCGATCGTGTCTTCGCCCTTTGGAATGATCACCCTGCCCCTTCGGGTTATGCAGGCGATCTGGAGGTTGCTTTTGAATTTCAGAGTTTTGAGCGGCTTGCCCACGACGGGGCTTTCCTTTGAGTTTACCTTGAATTCGAGCGCCTCCGCCTTGCCGTCTACGAGCTTGTAAAGCGACTCCACGTTGCTTCCCTCGGAATTCTTGACGGCTCTGACGTAGCGGACGATCGTCTCCGCCGTAAGCTCGCGCGGGCGGATAACGCTGTCGAGGGGCATCGTGTCCACGATCTTATCGAAGACGATGCGCTCGACCTTTGTGATACATTTCGCCTCGCTCTTATGACGCGCGTAAAGCGAGAGCATGATATTCTCCTCGTCGAGATCCATCAGCGTAACGATAGCGTCCATCTTGTTTATGCCCTCGGCGTCGAGCAGCTCCTCGTTGAGCGCGTCGCCTCTTACGATATTTGCCTCCGGGAGCAGGTCGGAAAGCTCGTCGCAGCGCTTCGGATCCTTCTCTATTATTTTTACCTTGATATTGCTTTCTATCAGGATATTCGCGAGGTAATACGCCGTCCGGCTCCCTCCGATGATGAGGACATTCTTCGCCTTGGCGCTCGCCGCCTTGTTGAACTTCTTGAAAAGCCAGCTCGCCTTCGCCGGCGTACAGATGAACGAGACCTTGTCTCCGGGGGCAAAGACGAAATCACCGCCGGGGATCGTGACCTCGTCGTCGCGCTCCACGAGGCATATCCTCGACTCGCCCTTGAAGATATCTCCCTTGAGCAGACCGATGTCCGCGATCTTCTTGCCGACGAGGAAATGCTCCGGCGCGAGGCGCAGAGTGTATATCTCGACGTTGCCGCGCGCGAACGTATCGACCTCGATAGCCGCAGGGAAACGGATCAGGCGGCTCATTTCGAGCGCCGCGATCTTTTCGGGGTTTATCATCAGCGAGAGACCGATCGCCTTTCTCATAGCCTGACTCTGGCTGATGTTCTTATGATAGATAGGCTTGCGGACTCTCGCGATCGTGTTTTTCGCGCCGCAGCAATGTGCGAGAAGGCAGATGTACAGATTCAGCTCGTCCGCGTCCGCAACGGCGATAACGAGATCCGCATTCGCTGCTCCGGCCTCCATCAGCACGTCGCGGCTCGCGCCGTCGCCCTCGATCCCCATGATGTCGAGGTGCTCCGCCATTCTGTTGACGCAGCGCGGATTGCTGTCTATTATCGTGATATTATGTCCTTCTCCGTCGAGCTGCTCCGCGATCGTTCTTCCGACCTTGCCGCAGCCAACAATAACAATGTTCATACCTTGATCTCCATATCAAAACGCTCTGTCATGTATAACCTGTCAAGTTAAAAATGCGCACACTCACAGCCCTACGGGCAGAACGCGCACCGTATCAGAATTATCATACTACAAAATCCGACCATCGTCAATAAGAAAAACACAGTTTTTTATGACGAACATACCGCGCAGAAGAATAGACGGCGAATAATAGCAAATACTACGGTCGGGAAACCTTCTGTTAAACGGAAAACACGGCTCAAAACCGGATAACTGCGGAATGCTTCGCCTTGCTCTGCGGAAAGGCTGACTTTATTTCCGGCTGATCGTTTCCTTAATATTATTAATATTATTCCTGTTTTTTCAATCTTTATTTGAATTGTTCTTTTCATTATTGTTCTATGCTAATAATTTATGCTGACTGAAAGGGTGTGTGAAACAATGCTTATCAAATTCATAAACGCCTTCTGGGTGGGCGGCCTGATCTGCGTAGTCGGGCAGATACTGATCGACAAAACGAAGCTGACGCCGGCGCGTATACTGACGTCCTACGTCGTCGCCGGCGTAATACTGGGTGCGCTGGGGCTTTACGAGCCGCTTCAGGAGTTCGCGGGCGCAGGCGCCGGGGTGACTCTCTCCGGCTTTGGCAACACGATCGCGCAGGGCGTAAAGCACTCGGTGAACCTTCACGGCTGGCTCGGCGTATTCACCGGAGCCGTTACGAGCGCCGCCGCCGGAATAACCGCCGCGCTCGTTTTCTCATTCCTGGCTTCCCTCGCGGCGCGCTCCGCGGACAAGGCGTAACGCGCCGCCAGAAATATTTTTAGAAAAGTTTGAAAAAAGTGTTGACACGGGCAGAACTTCGTGCTATAATAGCTATTGTCGTTGGGGAATTGTGTAACGGTAGCACGACAGACTCTGACTCTGTTTGTTGGGGTTCGAATCCCTATTCCCCAGCCAAAGCCTCACAAACACAGTGAGGCTTCTTATTTCGAGGTGTGGCTCAGTTTGGTAGAGCGCTGCGTTCGGGACGCAGAGGTCGCAGGTTCGAATCCTGTCACCTCGACTCTTTTTTTGCTCCCAAAAGCTTGATCGGATCAGGCTTTTGGGAGTTTTCTTTTTCGCTTGCCGCTGCATTGTCAATGAGCATCGCTGACAATTCCGCCCGACTTTATTATAAGCAAAAGTTATTGCCGCGCATCTGATTTTTCTTCCTCGCGGTAACTATCTGTGTTTTTTGCTGTCCGCGATTTTTCATTTTGTGTCGTTCGCCGTTATCTGTTCGGATAAAATAATCATAGCATTCACAGCAAGGCGATTCTAAATTTTTCTAAAAAAAGTTGTTATCGTCCAAGAGAATTACAAAAATGAAAACTTTTTGAAAAGAGTTCGTCCACCGTATTGCTAAAATTTTGGTGATAGTCTATAATAGATTTGGTGATTTGTGCGGCTTTGCAATGATGGGGGTGAGCTGCCGTGGAAAACCCGTATTTAAATAAGTCAAGATATCCCGGAGGAGCCGATTATCTGACGTCCTCCTGCTCCGTGAACAGGATACGGCTTGTGAAGCTGCCCGTTTACGGAGTGGACGACGAGATCGAGGGGCTGACCGTCAAGGAGTTTTTTAACGCGAAGCTCGTCATTGCCGCCGTCAAGGCGCACGCGGACGAGCTGCATATAGACCTTAGCAGCTGCCACGAGAAGAAGCTGCCGCGCAGGCTCGCGCAGAAGGCTGCCGATGAGACGGACGAAAGCGGCGCGGCGCTTGCGAGAAAAATGATGATGCGCTTCGGAGACCGCCTGGGGCTTCTGCTCCTGGCGCTGAAGCTCGGCGAGCCGGAAAACAGAGCGGCGCGCGAGGACTGGACAGACGCTCACTGGGAATACTGGGCGCAGGTCAGGGATATTATCCTAGTCGGAGGGCTTGCAAGCGGACTTTTCGGCGAGATACTGCGCGAGCGTATCGAAGCTGTGTTCGCGCTGCGCGGCATTGCTCCGTATAATATCCTGCTGTACGACAATGCGGCGCAGGCTGCCGTGCTTGGCTGTGCAAGCTGCATCAAGGCGCGCGACGGCGTGTTTGTCGTGATGGATTTCGGGCAGACGAGCATCAAGCGCAGCTACGTCGTCAAGTGCGACGGCGAGATCACAGAGGTGAAAACGCTTGAGTCGATCGCCTCGAAAAATATGGAGTGGGTGATGCCGGACGAGGAGGAGCGTCTGCGTCAGGCGAAGGAGCTTCACGCATACCTCGCCGCAGCCGTCGAGCAGACCTTCCGCGAGGCGAAGCAGGCGACGAAAACGCAGCCGGGCAGCGAGGTCATTATCAGCGTCGCGAGCTACACCGTTGACGGAACGCTCAATGACTCGCGCAGCGGCTACGCGAAGCTGTGCGCCCTCGGCAGCAATTATGCCGAGCTGCTAGCATGGGAGCTTTCCGGCAGACTGCGCTGCGGGATCGACGTCCGTCTGCTGCACGACGGAACGGCGGTTGCGCTCAATTTCCGCCGCCGCAGGGATACAGTGTGCCTCTCCGTCGGCTCCTATTTTGGTATAGGCTTCCCGGAGACGAAGGCGTGAGCGGCGCGGCTTTGCCTTCCCGATAAAACACTGAGAAAAAATGTAAAATTCCGGAAGGCTTCGCCCTTCTTCGACAAAATACCGAATAAATATGTGCTATAATGGATAAGCCGACGGAAGCAACGGCGGTGAAATGATCCGAAAGAGGTGTGGAACATGAATGTGATTGACCTTAGAGACGAGCTGTATAAAAGGCGTATTGAGATTATCGCGATCGAGGGTGAGCGCGTTTATTACGCCGAGGAGCTAAGCGACGACGGCGAGACGCGCCTCTGCCTGTACTGCTACGACGCCGCCGAGGAGGAGGAGAGAGTCCTCTCGTTCTTTATCCTCGAAACTGCCGATTGCATCGAGCATTACTACGCCTGCGGCGAAAGCATTCTGATCCTGTTTGAGAACGAGAGCAGCAGCGCGTGGCTCATCAAGATAAACAAGCGCAGCGGCGCGGAGCTGTACAGAAGAAGGCTCTCGCTGATCGGGCGTTTCTGCGGCTGCGTGCCGGTTGATGAGGACAATTTAATAATCTACACAAAGGCGGACGAGGAGAACCGTTCGCTCTTCAACCGCTGTCTCGAAACGACGAACAGCGACACGATCGCCAATCTGTACGATACGGCGAAGGGCTTCCGCTACTTCGTTAAGGACTTTAAAACGGCGGCGCTGCTGAGGGAAGGCGCGCAGTCGTTTACAACGGCGAAGGGCGAGGAGAAGCTGCTTCTTGCCGATCCGTACTGCGGCGAAGCGGAGAAGGAGGATCTCGTTCGCGCGCTCGGCGAGCGGCTGGAGGAGGAGAACGAGGAGCTTCGCGACAATATCTGGCTGATCTCGAAGGACAAGCTGCTCGGCGCCTTGAAAAGCGGCAGCGAAAAGCTCCCGTTAAGGCGCGCCGCAAGCGCCGGAAGAGAGGGCACTGTGCGCTTTGAGTGCGTGAGCGGCGGCAGCATCATCTTCCGAGCGAAGGTTTACAGATCGGGGTTGGAGCAGTTTTTTGCGATGTCTGCGGCTAACGGCAGCGTGGCGCCTGTCGCATCGGTTCGCCCGAAGCAGGACGGCTCGTATTACTTCACGGACGCCTGCGGCGGCAGCATTTATTACCTCACGCGCGGCGGCGTCAGAATTCGCCTTAAAGGTGAGGTCGGCAGCAGCGCCGATATGACGTACCCCGAAAAAGCAGGCTCGATGATCAGCTGTATCGACGACCGCTACGTCGTCGCGAGCAGAGACAGGGCGGAGCCGAAGATCGCGATCTATGACAGCCGCCTGCATATCACCGACACATTCGAGGCGAGAGCGAAGGTCAAGGGCGCGACGGTAGTGCTGTATTGATATATTAGCCTTAATAAGATATAATATTTTCCCTCGGCGAATTTATTATTATGAAAAGTGCATAGTTGAAAATCTACAAAAAACCGCTTTTTGCTTTGTGAAAACTGATCAAACAGACATAGCAAAAAGCGGCGATTTTTTATAATCGTTAATAACCACAAAATAAGTGATGAAATTTTGTGTTAAAATTGTGTAAAATAGCTTGAAAAAATTCTTTATTTTTGATATGATATTATTGTATAGTGATCGGCGTATGCACTGTGCCGTGAATGTACTCAAAACCACGATAAAGGAGCGTGTATCATATGTTAGACAGTATCGTTCAGGGCTTGCTTGATGATTTCCATGCCGGCACGAGCGCGAGGGCTTACGACCTTCTCGGAGCGCACCGTTCTTATATGTTCGGGCAGCTTGGCGTTGTGTTCCGCGTCTGGGCGCCGAACGCGGCAGCGGTCTCTGTCGTCGGCGATTTCAACTACTGGAATCCCGAGGCGAACCACATGGGGAAGATCAGCGAAGCCGGCGTTTGGGAGTGCTTTGTCCCGAACGTAGTGACGGAGTTTGCAAACTACAAATACTGCATAGACACGCCGTGGGGCGAGAGGCTGTACAAGTGCGATCCCTATGCTTTCCATTTTGAGACGCGCCCGAATAATTCCTCAAAGTTCTATGACATCGAGGGGTTTGAGTGGGACGACGAGGAGTGGATCAAAAACAAAAAGCCGAATACCCACAACGAGGAGCCGATCAACGTCTACGAGGTTCACGCCGGCTCATGGAAGAAGAGCGACCACGGCGAATTTATCAGCTATCGTGAGCTTGCTGACGAGCTGATCCCTTACGTTGCCGAGATGGGGTATACCCACATCGAGTTCATGCCGCTTACGGAGTACCCGTTCGACGGCTCGTGGGGCTACCAGGTCACGGGCTACTACGCTCCGACCTCGCGCTACGGCACGCCGCATGACTTTATGTACCTCATCGACAAGGCGCACAAGGCAGGTCTCGGCGTTATCCTGGACTGGGTGCCGTCTCACTTCCCGAAGGACGGATACGCTCTCGCACGCTTTGACGGAACCTGCTGCTACGAGTATGAGGACTGGCGCAAGGGCGAGCATAAGGAGTGGGGCACTCTCGTATACAATTACAGCCGCTATGAGGTCATCAGCTTCCTTATCTCCAGCGCGATGTTCTGGATGGAGAAGTACCATATCGACGGCATAAGAGTAGACGCCGTCGCCTCGATGCTTTACCTCGACTACAACCGCAAGGACGGCGAGTGGGAGCCGAACAAGTTCGGCGGCAAGGAGAACCTGGAGGCGATAGAGTTCCTCAAGCGCCTCAACGAGACGTGCGCGAAGCTCTTCCCCGGCAACATGATGATCGCCGAGGAATCGACGGCGTTCCCAATGGTCTCCCGTCCGACGGACATGGGCGGCCTCGGCTTCAGCTACAAGTGGAACATGGGCTGGATGAACGATATGCTGCGCTACCTCGCGCTCGATCCGATCTACCGCCCGTACCACCACGACAACCTGACATTCTCGCTTATTTACGCATTCAGCGAGAATTTCATGCTCCCGATCTCGCACGACGAGGTCGTATACGGCAAGTGCTCGCTTATGAACAAGATGCCGGGAGACTATGAGATGAAGTTTGCCGGAGTCAAGACATTCATCGGCTACATGATGTCTCACCCCGGAAAGAAGCTGACGTTCATGGGCGCCGAGATAGGTCAGTTTGACGAGTGGAACTACGAAGGTCAGCTCAGCTGGGAGGTGCTCGACTACGACCGCCACCGCGAGCTTAAAACGTTCTTCCGCGACATCAATCTCTTCTACCGCGAAAATCCGCCGCTCTACGAGGTGGACTCCTCGTGGGAGGGCTTCCAGTGGATCTGCCACAGCGACTACCAGCAGTCGATACTCGTCTTCCGCAGGATCGCGAAGGACGGCAGCGAGCTTATCAGCATCTGCAATTTCCAGCCGATGCTCAGGGAGAATTACGTCATAGGCGTTCCGAACGCCGGAGTTTACGCAGAGGTCTTTTCGACTGACGCGAAGGCGTACGGCGGCAGCGGATTTACGAACGGCACGCAGATCAAGTCAAAGCGCAAGGCGTGCCACGATCTGCCGGATTCCATCACGGTGACGATTCCGCCGCTCTCCGTGCTCTATCTTAAGTGCGTGAAGAAGACGCCTCAAAAGTCGAAGACGGAGAAGCCTGCCGAAAAGAAGACGGAGAAGAAAACTGCCGCGAAGGCAGCCGAAAAGCCTGCGGCAAAGAAGACTACGGCAAAGGCAGCCGAAAAGCCTGCGGCGAAGAAGGCTACGGCAAAGGCAGCCGAAAAGCCTGCGGCGAAGAAGGCTACGGCAAAGGCAGCCGAAAAGCCGGCGGCAAAGAAGACGGCAGCAAAGGCAGCCGAAAAGCCGGCGGCAAAGAAGACGGCAGCAAAGGCAGCCGAAAAAACTTCCGAAAAGCCGGAGGGCAAGTCCGAAAGATAATGAACGGCCGCAGGCCTGAATAAAGTTTATAGCATATCGAAGGCGCCCAGCCGAAGCTATGTTAAATATATGCCCGGAGCTTCATAAGGTGAAATTGAATATAGGAAGGATCGGGCAGGGCAATAATCTGAAACAGAAGCATCAAAATTTTGACAAAATCTTAGAATTGAAACGGAGGCTTTATTATGCTACCTAAGCAGGAGGTTGTAGCAATGCTCCTCGCAGGAGGCCAGGGCAGCAGACTTGGCGTTCTCACGAGGAAAGTGGCTAAGCCGGCAGTGCCGTTCGGCGGAAAGTACAGAATCATTGATTTCCCGCTCTCGAACTGCACTAATTCCGGCATTGAAGCGGTCGGCGTGCTCACGCAGTATCAGCCGCTCGTGCTGAATGATTATCTCGGCAACGGTCAGCCGTGGGATCTCGACAACGACAACGCCGGCGTACATATCCTTTCGCCGTACGAGCAGAAGGACGGCGCAAAGTGGTATTCGGGCACGGCAAACGCTATCTACCAGAACATCAACTTTATCGAAAGATATGATCCGGAGTACGTTCTCATTCTCTCCGGCGACCACATCTACAAAATGGACTATGCAGCGATGATCTCCTTCCACGAGGAGCACAACGCGGACTGCACAATCGCCGTTATCGACGTTCCCCTTGAGGAGGCTTCGCGCTTCGGCATCATGAACACCAACCCCGACGGCTCCATCTACGAGTTTGAGGAGAAGCCGGCTCACCCGAAGAGCACGAACGCCTCGATGGGCATTTACGTTTTCAGTTGGGACAAACTGAGAAAGTACCTCATGCTCGACGCCGCGGATCCGAACAGCGCCAACGACTTCGGAAAGAACGTCCTCCCGGCAATGCTTGAAAACGGCGAGAGAATGTTTGCTTATCCGTTCGAGGGATACTGGAAGGACGTCGGAACGATCGACAGCCTCTGGGAGGCAAACATGGATCTTCTCGATCCGAAGACGAAGCTCGATCTTACGGACAAGAAGGACAAGATCTATTCCAGAAATCCGATGTATCCGCCTCACTTTGTAAGCGATTCGGCGGAGATCCAGAATTCGATGGTCGCGGACGGCTGCAACGTATACGGCTCGCTCGAATTCTCTATGCTCTTCCAGGGCGTAACGGTCAAGAAGGGCGCGGTTATCACAGACTCTATCCTCATGCCGGGCGTCGTTGTTGAGGAAGGCGCGCGCGTAAGCTACGCTATCGTTGCGGAGAACGCCGTCATTGGCAAGAACGCCGTCGTAGGCTCGAAGCCGGAGGACGTTGAGAACCGCGACGACTGGGGCATCGCCGTTATCGGCGAGAACCTGACCATAGGCGAGGGCGCTGTCGTTGCGCCAAAGGCTATGATCGACGAAGATGTAAAGGGGGCAAATTGATATGGCAGGAAAAAAGATGTTGGGCTTGCTCCTTACGAACTTCCAGGATTCATATATCCCGGAGCTGACGACGCAGCGTACGTTCAGCTCGATCCCGTTCGGCGCAAAGTACAGGCTTATTGATTTCTCACTTTCAAATATGGTAAATTCCGGCGTCAGCAAGATCGGAATCGTTACGAAGAACAACTACCTCTCGCTGATGGATCATATCGGCTCCGGCAAGGCGTGGAACCTTTCCCGCCGCAGAGGAGGACTTACGTTCCTTCCGCCGTTTGAGAACACGGGCGATATGTATAACACGTTCGTTCAGACGATCGACGCGATCCGCGATTTTATCGAGCATTCCTACGAGGACTACGTGCTGATCTCCAGCTCTATGTCCGTCGTTAATATGGACTTCCAGCAGATGATGTCGGCGCACCTCAAGACGAACGCCGATATCACGATCTGCTTCCGCAACAGACCGCTTTCAAAGAACCCCACCTCCGAGCAGGTCGTTTTCTCGCTCGATAAGAATTCGAGAGTCAGCGAGGTGCTCGTAAATCCGAGAACGGTCGATTCTGCCGACTGCATGATGAACACCGCGATCGTCAAGAAGGATCTTCTCTTTGAGATCGTCTCCGACTGCGTTAGCCGCGGCAAGTTCGACTTCGCAAGAGACGTTATCCAGGGCAACGTAAAGCGCTACAACGTCTACGGCTACGAGGTAAAGGGTTACTGCTCGGAAATCGACTCGATCCAGTCGTATTTCAAGGCTAACATGGATCTGCTCGATCCCGACGTAAGAGAAGAGCTTTTCAATATGCGTAACCCGATCTACACGAAGGTGCGCGACGATATGCCCACAAAGTACGGACTCAACAGCTCCGTCAAGAACTCTCTCGTCAGCCCCGGCTGCACGATCGAGGGCGAGGTGGAGAACAGCATCATCTTTAAGGGCGTTCACATCGCGAGGGGCGCAAAGATCAGCAACTGCATCATCATGCAGGACTGCATGATCGGAGAGGACACAACGCTCAACTACGTCGTCTGCGACAAGGACGTTGTCGTTTCGCCGAAGCGTATGCTCTGCGGCATCGACTCCTACCCGGTCTGCATCTCGAAGAAAAGTATCGTCTGACGCAGCTTTCGGGATCCCATAATAATAAACGCCGGCGGTAAAAGCGAACGGTCGGCAGCAAAAATGGAGGTATTAATTTATGAGAGTATTATTCTGCACAAGTGAAGCAAAGCCCTTCGCCGCATCGGGCGGTCTTGGCGACGTTGCCGGCTCTCTGCCGCAGGCGCTTCGCCAGAGAATGATCGGCTGCCGCGTTGTAATGCCGCTGTACGGCGACATTCCGCAGAGCCTTCGCGATACTATGCACTACATAACGAGCTTCACCGTTCCGGTATCCTGGCGCCACCAGTACTGCGGCGTCTTTGAAGCCCGCTACAACGGCGTTCTTTATTATTTCATTGACAACGAGTACTATTTCAAGCGCAACGGCCTCTACGGCTTCTACGACGACGCGGAGCGCTTCGCGTTCTTCTCCAGAGCTTGCCTGGAGATGCTGCCCTACGTTGACTTCAAGCCCGACGTGATCCACTGCAACGACTGGCAGACGGCGCTTGTTCCCGTTTACTACTATCTCTTCTATTCTCACAACGGCTGGTATCACGACATCAAGAGCCTGTTCACGATCCACAATATCCAGTACCAGGGCAAGTACGGATGGGATCTCAACGAGGACGTTGTAGGTATCCCTGCACAGGACGGCGCTATCCTCGACCAGGACGGCAAGCTGAACATGATGAAGGGCGCTATCGTTTGCTCTACGAAGGTCAACACCGTTTCGCCGAGCTACGCACTTGAGATCAAGGATCCGTGGTTCAGCCACGGCCTCGATCCGGCACTCAACCTCTTCCACTACAAGCTCTGCGGTATCCTCAACGGAATCGACAACGCAAGCTACGATCCGGCTACGGACTACCACCTCTACGCAAACTACACCTGCGACAACCTCTACGGCAAGAACGAGTGTAAGCGCAGGCTTCAGGAGAGGCTCAACCTCGACAGGCGCGAGGATATCCCGATCATCACAATGGTATCGAGAATGGTTGCTCACAAGGGCCTCGACCTCGTCCGCGACGGTATCGACAATATTCTCCAGAACAACGACTGCCAGTTCGTTATCCTCGGCTCCGGAGACGCAGAGTATGAGGACTTCTTCCGCAACCTCCAGTGGCGCTATCCGGGCAGAGTATGCTCCTGTTTCGGCTACGTAAACGAGCTTGCAAGAAAGATCTACTCCGGCGGCGACATCTTCCTGATGCCCTCCAAGAGCGAGCCGTGCGGCCTGTCTCAGATGATCGCGCTGCGCTACGGCAACGTGCCTGTTGTCCGCGAGGTCGGCGGTCTGAAGGATTCCATCCTCGACTCCGGCAACAACGGCGGCAACGGCTTCACCTTCCGCAACTACGACACATGGGATATGGTCAACGCCGTCAACCGCGCGATCCAGGGCTACTGGAACAGAGACGGTTGGATCCAGCTCATCTGGCGCTGCATGACCTCCAACTTCTCGTGGGATCGTTCGGCTTCCGACTACATCAACGTCTACAACGACGCACTCTCGCAGCCGAACCCTTGATAAATTAACAGTAATTAACGCCGTCCGTTGGTTCGGGCGGCGTTTTTGTGTCTATCCGGCATATGGCTTTTTGTATCGCTTGGCTTCGGGCTGCAGGGCTTCTTCCACCTCACCGAGCAGTTTTCGCAGCTCAACGCGGCGGCGCGCGAAGTCCTCTTCGGTGTCCTCAAAGGCGTACCAGCGCACCCATTCCTCGAGATCAGTTTCGATATCGCGCAGCAGCATATCCGTAATATCCATGAAATCAAGCTCGTTTATAGTTTTCAGCTCGGCGTCTTTATCTTCCGCCTTGTGTATCACGACATATGTAGTGTCGTAAAACGAGATGATATAGCAGAAGTTCCCCGCGCCCTCGTCGATGAAGAGTGCAAGCGGAACTTTGTTTTGCAGCGCGGTTTTGCATGACTTGAGCCAGTCAAACGGGGTATCGAAGATATAGTTTGCATACGATTCAAAAGCCCCGAGTGAAACGCGGGCAAAGCCGTTTTCCGGTTTGTCAAGCATAATACTGCCTCCTCTTTTTTTACTTGCCGTCAAAGCCTCCGAATTCGCTGTAATACTGCATCATCAGCAGCGTGACCTCGCTGTAATTCGGCTTGTAGTCGAGCGCGTCCATGTATGCGTCCGTCATTTTGTCGCTCACGTTCTCGACGATCTCCGCCGCTTTAGGCTGCGTCTGCTCGTCGCGCTTTTTGAGGTATTCCCACGTTTCTCTGTCATAGCAGCTGTTGTCAAACCGCACCGTGTCGCTTATCTGCACCTGTGAATCGTAACGGTCCTTCGGCACGGAGTTCTTATAGTCGCTGTCGATGTACGAAAGCACACAGAGGTATCCCGAATACCGGACGGCAGGATCGTCGCTGCGTGTGCAGGCGAGGTACGACATAAAGTTAGCCTCGCTCTCGTAGATATAACCCTTCAGATGCGCGTATTCGTGCGCGACGACATGAGGCATATACGAGTCGGAGACGTATTTGCTGTAATTCGCCTCCATCGAGAAAGGAAAGTATACTCCGATCACGCCGGACCTGTACATAAAGTACGAGCCCCACATCGGTTTTGCGTGGGGGTAATACCCCGAAAGGCGCGGAAATTCGTCCGCAATACGGTGCAGCGCGTCTGCGGCGGCGTCTGCGGCGTTTCCGGGAAAAACCATCGTACCGTCGTCCTTGCGCTCCATCTGCGGCGCAAGCTCGTTGCAGCGCTCAACGATGCCGTTTCTCACTTCCTCGAAGTCGGAAAGCTGAAATTCTCGGATCCCGCCTGAGAAGGAGAGCGGCGTGGAGCAGTACAGGAACGTGCAGTTGAGCGTATACAGCAGCACGACGGTCAGCGCCGTCACGAGCACCGCTTTCAGATATGTACACGCAGCTTTGATGAACCGTTTTTTCTTTCGCAGAAATATCATCAATATCAGAACGATCACTGCGGCGCACAAGAGGATCAGCGCCAGCGTAATAAGCACCTCGCCGAGCGAGAAAGGGAAAAGTCCGGAGAACCGCCCCGTAGTCTCTGCGGCAAAGCGGAAGATGTGGTCGGCGTAGAAGTCGCTGACGGACTGAGAGCAAAGTGCGGATACGTTCAGCGCCGCAATGAGAGCGGCGTAAACGAGCGTGAAGCTCCAGAAGCCTCCGAGCCTGCGCTCCCGAGCCGGCGCCCTCGCCTCCATCTTTGACGTATTCTGTTTTTCAAGCTCTGTAACTGTCATGATACTCGGCTCCTTAAGCTATGCTCACGCGCCGAGCTTCTCGTAGATGCCGAGCTGCGTTATGTGGTCGATATCGTTATGTATTTGTGCGGCAAGAGCGTCGAGATCGGGGAATTTCCGCTCGTCGCGTTCAAACCAGAGCAGCTCCGTGACGACGTTCTCGCCGTAAAGCTCACCGGAGACAGGCTCTAAAATATGCGTCTCGCAGTTTACGCCGCACCCGGAAACGGTTGGGCGAACGCCGATATTTGTGACGGCTCTGTACCGTCTTCCGCCGATGACTGCAAAGGAAGCGTACGCGCCGAATCGCGGCACGACGAAGCCGTCCGGCAGCGGCTGATTGATCGTCGGAATGCCGACGGTGCGTCCGTTTTCCTTGCCGTGGACGACGGCGCCGGGAATCGAGAACGGCTTAGCAAGCAGCGCATTAGCGGCGTATACCTTGCCGTCCGCGATCATGCGGCGGATCCTGCTGGAGCTTATCGGCTCGCCTCCGGTGCAGACAGGCTCCGTTATGAAAACGTCCGTGCCGTGCATTTCACAGCGCTCTCTCAGAAGCTGCGTGTTCCCGGCAGCACCCTTGCCAAAGTGAAAATTAAAGCCGCAAAAGACGGCTTTCGCGTTCATCCTTTCGATCAATACTTCGTCCGCAAACTTTTCGGCGGACATCTCTCTGTACTTCATAAAATCAACGGCAAAGCACAGCTGCGCGCCGGATATCTCTCCGATATCGGACAGCCGCTGCGAATACGTCCTCAGCGCTTGGCTTTCGGATTTTCCCAGCGCCGCGCACGGCGACTGTGCAAACGTAAAAACGCAGGGGAGAAGACCGCTCTGCTGTGCGTAGGAACGCATTGATGTAAGTATGCGCCGGTGGCCTGTGTGAGTGCCGTCGAAAAACCCGAGAGCGACGCAGCATGGTTCGCCCCGGAGGGGTATGTCGTTTATTATCTGCATGGTAACACCCTTATTATTATTGATACGATGCGCAGCCTTCAATGCGCTGCCGCTTGTTAATAGTATTGTACCTTTTTTCGCCGAATTCCGCAAGTGGTTTTGTCAGGGAAGTTCTTCCTTGACGGTAAGACCTTCCTGAGTGCCGTCGGTGAGGACGGCGATCGTTCCGGAACGATCGGTGCGGAGGATCGTGCAGCCTGCGGCTTCGAGCCGTTCGATCGCGCCGCCGTTCGGCAGATACGCGCTTTCCTCGACCTCGATCACCGCATATCTCGGCGATACGGCGCGCAGGAATTCCTCGCTCGACGAGCCGCCGCTGCCGTGGTGAGCGACGAGAAGCACGTCTGCGGAAATATCGCGTCCGCTTTTCAGGATATCGCGCTCCGCCTTCTTTGAGATATCTCCCGTAAAGAGCGCGGAGAATTCGCCGTATGTGAGCCGCAGAACGACGGAGTTGTCGTTTGACTTCTTGTATGTGCCGATCGGCGCGATCACCTCTAGCCTTGCGCCGCCCAGACGGTATTCGTCTCCCGGCTCTGCATATTCAATGGGAACGCCGGCGCTTTGCAGAGCGCTTTCGATCTCGGCGTACTGCGGACTGTCGCAGCTTTCACAGTACGGAGCAGTCAGAAAGCGCTGTGCGCCGAATTCCCCGATAACCTCCGGAAAGCTGCCGGTGTGGTCGCTGTCCGGGTGCGTCAGCACGGCGAGATCGAGCCTGTCCGCCCCGAGGCGGTGCAGCAGATCGGACGCGCTGTTCTGCGCCTTCTCGCGTCCGCTGTCGATCAGCATATATTCGCCGTCGGCGCGGACAAGCGTGCAGCCGGCGCTTCCGCAGTCGGAGAAAAATACGGCGAGCGGACTGCTCTCGGACTGCATATAGAGCGATTCTATCCCGAACACGGGAAAGAGTGCCCTTATCTGTCCGCGGCAGACGATACTCAATACCGCCACGACCGCAAGCGCGGCCGTGGCGGCAGCTGTTCTTATCTTTTTCTTTGTGAAGCGTTGGGACGGCTGCCCCTTATCACCCTTCAGCGACACCCGATATCTTCCTTTCGATCCATTCCTGCTCCGTGATCAGGACCTTCCTTGATTTGCTTCCCTCGTGCGGCCCTACGATGCCCATTTGCTCCATCGTGTCGATCAGCCTTCCGGCGCGGGCGTAACCTACGCGCAGCTTGCGCTGCAGAAGCGAGGTGGACGCCTGCCCAAGCTCGACGACAGCCTTGATCGCGTCCTCGAGCATCGGATCGGAATCGTCGATCTCATCGGCATCCGGCTCCTTGATCATGCCGCCCTTCGTGCCGACGCTCTCGCTGATCCTGTCGATCTCCTCGGAGATGTCCTCATCGTAGTCGCTCGCGGTGTGGTTCTTGATGAAGTCAGTGACGGCCTCGATGTCCTCGTCGGACGAGAAGCCGCCCTGAACGCGCATAGGCTTCGGGATACCGACGGGGCTGTACAGCATATCGCCCTTTCCGATCAGCTTTTCACCGCCTGCCGTGTCGAGGATCGTCTTTGAATCGACGTACGACGCGACCTTCAGAGAGATTCTGCTCGGGATATTCGCCTTGATCACGCCCGTAATGACGTTGACGGACGGTCTCTGAGTCGCAATAACGAGGTGCATACCTGCGGCTCTCGCCTTCTGAGCGAGGCGGCAGATGTAGTCCTCGACCTCGCCGGGAGCAGCCATCATGAGATCGGCAAGCTCGTCGATCGCGATAACGATCTTCGGCATCTTCTTCTTAGCCTTCGGCGGAATATATTCACCGTTTACGACCTCGCCTTCGCCTTGCTCCTCAAGCTCCTCGTCGCTCATTGTCGCGAGGTTCTTCTCGACCATTCTGTTGTAGCTGTCGATATCCTTTACGTTGTAGAGCGAAAGCTCCTTGTATCTGTCCTCCATCTCCGCGACAGCCCAGCCGAGCGCGCCGGCAGCCTTCTTGACGTCCGAAACGACGGGGACGAGCAGATGGGGAATACCCTTGTATTTTGAAAACTCAACGAGCTTCGGGTCTATCAGGATCAGCTTTACCTCGTCCGGAGTCGAGCGGAAGAGAATGCTCATGAGTATCGAGTTCACGCAGACCGATTTACCGGAGCCTGTCGTTCCGGCGATAAGCAGGTGCGGCATCTTCGCGAGATCCATCATCACGATCTTGCCGGCGACGTCCTTGCCGATGACACATTCCAGCTTGCGTGTCTTTTTGTTCTTGTTGAATTCTGCCGATTCGAGCAGCTCGCGCATCGTGACGGAGGTGATCGTCTTATTCGGGATCTCAACGCCGATAGCGGGCTTGCCGGGGATCGGCGCCTCCATACGGACGCCTCCCTCTGCGGCGAGATTCAGCGCGATATCGTCCGAAAGACCGGTGATCTTTGAGATCTTAACTCCGGGCGCAGGCTGTATCTCATACCTCGTGACGGACGGTCCGCGGCAGTAGCCGACGATCTTTGCGCCCACGGAGAAGCTGTCGAGCGTCTCGATCAGCTTGCGCGCGTTTTCCTTAAGCTCTCGCTCGTAGCTCACGTGAGCCGATTTTCCCTCCGTGAGCAGCTCCGTCGGCGGATATACGTAAGACTTCGCCTTGCGTCCGCGCTTCTTTGCGGTCTTCGCGCTCTTTTTCTCCGGCTCGTCCGCCTTGGGGAAGGAGCTTTCCTTTGAGAGCGTGATCTCCTTCGCGGCCTTTGCCGCCTCCGGCTTGTAGCCCTCCTCAACGGTGTCGAGGAAGCCCTCGCCGAATATATCGTCGAACAGCTCGTCGTCCTCATTCGCATTAGGCTTGCTTTCCCTGAGCGGCGGTGCAGGATCGTCGATGTCTATGTCTATGCTGTACGCTTCCTCAGCCTTATCGCCCTCGTCATCGTCCGGTTCCTCAGGGAAGTAGTCGTCGCCGTCGGAGAAAAGATCCTCCGAAAGCACGGGCGATGCCGGCATCTCCTGTTCGTCCTCCTCTGGCTCGTCGTAATCGTCGTCGAGGTCGTCCGTGAGAGTGAAGTCGTCGTAGCCCTCGCCGTCGAAATATTCCTCGTCGGTGATCTTCGGCGGATGGCGCAGGAGCTGCCCGTTCTTTATGCGCTTCATAAGCTCGCCGAGCTTTTCGGAAATGATGCGGAAAAGCGACGTGTACAGCTTCTTCACGGGTATCCCGAGCGCGAATACGGAGAGCACGAGCAGCGCGAGGATTATCAGTATCTTCGCCGGGATCGTGCCGAACAGCTTGACGAACGGCGCTCCGAAGATGAAGCCGAGCGCGCCGCCGCCCTTGTATACTTTTCCGTCGGAGAACGCCGATCTGATGTCGAATTCTCCGTCAAATCCAAATATGTAGATGCACGCATTGAGCGCAACGACAAGCCCGGACGCAAACGAGGTGCGGAAGACGAGCTTCGGGATCGCCTTGTCGAGCATCGTCGCAACGGCGAGAAACAGCAGCAGCGCCGGCCAGAACAGAGCCAGCATACTGAAAACTCCGCGAACGAAGTTGTGCAGCCACAGCCAGACCATATCGCCGGGGATAAATATCACGCTTGCAAGCACGACGGAAGCCACGAACATAATGAGCGAGCGGCGCTGCTTTACCGCGATAACGTCCGCGCCCGAAGCCTTTTTCTCCGGGGCAGGCGCCTTGTCCTTGGGCGCGCTCTTTTTGAGAGCAGGCCTTTTTATGGGCTTTTTCTTCTCTTTTACTTCTTTCTTTTCTTCAGCCAAGTTGCTTTCACCCCAGAATTATCTAAAAGTCAGCGGTTCGCCGCTGAACAGGTTGACGCCCGATTTCAGTTCTATGACGGACACGATAATGATCACGATGCCGAGAACGGCGGTGTATACGATAAATACGCCGGTGCGATCCTTTTCAAGCATCCACTTGAAGAGCATGATAGCGAAGAATCCGACGATCATAGCGGCGATCATTCCGGCGATCATCGCTGCCGTGGAGACCTGCAGGGTGTCCTGTGTTCCCTGAGCCCGGATCGCGTCGATGCTCTCGAGGAGCGCTGCCGCGAGAATAGAGGGGATACCGAGCACAAAGGCGTAGTCAAGAGCGACCTGCTTGTTCAGACCGCGAAGCTCGCCCATCGCGAGAGTCGAGCCGGAGCGTGAAAGACCGGGGAATACTGCGGCGAAGCACTGGGCAATGCCGATGAACACAGCGTCAACCGTTTTAAGGCGGCGTCTGCCGGGCGCGTCTTCCGATGCGCGGGAGGCGTATTTCTTTGCGGTGTTCTCCATCGACTTGACGCCTACCCAGAGCATAAGGCTTGTTGCGAGCAGCGCAAAGCCGGTGATGATGAAGTAGCCTGTGTTGCCCTGCCAGATCTCGGCGATGTCCTTGCCGCTGATCCCGCCGGCGCCGGGGATCGGAACAAAGAGCAGAAAGAGAGGGAGCAGTCCTATGACGAGCATGACGAGGAGGTTTGTGTCGCCGTTCATCTTGCTCCAACTGAACTTGCCGCTGAAAATGTCCTTCAGCAGCTTTCCAAACGCTTTGATAAGGCGAAGGATCAGCTTCCTGTAAACCACGCAGACGGAAACGAGCGTTCCGACGTGAAGCATTACGTTGAAGAAGAGGTTGCCCTCCATGTCTACACCCATGATATGCTGGAAAATTGTGAGGTGGCCGCTGCTGCTAACGGGCAGAAATTCGGTCAGGCCCTGCACGATACCTAGTATTATCGCTTCAAGAATATTCATAAGTATGTACTCCTTCAATAATGATATGATACGATGAACGGCAGGCTGCCCGCTATGCCGCAGCGGGCGCTGCCGATGCTGTCATTGCGCGATCATTTCCTTGAGCTTGTCGAGTGCCGCGCCGAGGGTTCCGACGCTGTCGATAAGCCCGGCGTCCACCGCCTCACGCCCTTCGAGAACAGTCCCCACATCCATCGCAAGCTCTCCCGTCGTCATGACGAGGCTGTTGTACCGCTCGGCGGAGATGTGAGAATTGTCGGCGACGAAGTTGTTGATGCGCTGCTGCATTTTCCGGAAATACTCAAAGGACTGCCGCGCACCGAGTGTAAGCCCCGTTGAGCGGACGGGGTGGATCGTCATTGACGCGCTCGGCGCGATGAACGAGTAGTCAGCGGCGACGGCGAGCGGAACGCCTATCGAGTGACCGCCCCCCAGAACGAGCGATACGACGGGCTTCTTCATGCCGGCGAGCAGCTCGGCAAGGGCAAGCCCTGCTTCGATATCTCCGCCCACCGTGTTGAGGATAACGAGCAGCCCTTTTATCTGCGGATCCTCCTCGATCGTGACGAGCTGGGGGATAACGTGCTCGTATTTCGTCGTTTTGTTCTGCGGCGGCAGCTCAACGTGACCTTCGATCTCGCCGATGATCGTCAGGCAGCTGATCGCCGTGTCGCTGCCGACAACGACGGTACCGTCGCATTCCTTCTCCTTCTGCTCTGCCTTCTTGGGCTTCGCCTTCTTTTTCTCCGTTTGTTTTTCATCGTTCTTATTCATATACAATACACCTCGCCTTTATTATCCCCCGAAAATACGCGGATAATATGCGCGGAGCATATTCATACAGACTACATTATACCATTAAATGAAAAAAGTAACAAGCAAAATCGCGAAATTTATTTCAATTTTTTTATTTTTGTTACATTTTCATCATATAAACAGCTGCTGCCGGAGCGGAATGTCCATATTTTTAAAAAAGTTAATACTTTTTCCGCTCAATGTGATATAATCATATCCGGAGTTTTTTGCATGATTTTTTGAAACGGAGTGAGATTTATGAGAAGGATCATAGCCTGTGCATTGGCGGCGCTGCTGATATGCGCGTCTCTTTCGGCGTGCGCGGACGGCGGCGGTGAACAGAATGAGGTGCGGCAGGGGCATACGGCGTCGAAGCTGCCTGCGCCCGAGGCAAAGGAGCTGCGCGAACAGCTCGTCGGATATTGGGGGCGCCTCGGCAAGACGATGCACGAATTCCGCGCGGACGGTACGGCGATAGTCGGCGGAATGGTCGGCACATACGAGATAAGCGACGCTTGCAGCCTCGTTATGACGTCGAAGGGCGGCACTGTGACGGAGTACGTTTGGGACGACAGCTCGCAGCAGAACTACTGGTCGCTCGACGGTGACCGCCTTACGGTAAACGGGAACGACTTCGAGCGCATCACAGAGACGGACGACGAACCGTGAGCGCAGCCTGCCTGCAAAAAGATTTTGACTTTACGTATATGATATGGTACAATAAATATGTATGCAAAGCCGCATTTTATGCGGCGAAATAACGGTGAAAAAGGAGACAAAACGTATGGATTGTGTATTTTGCGAGATCATAAAGGGAAATATCCCTTCCACAAAGGTTTACGAGGACGAGTTTGTGACGGCGTTTAACGACCTCAACCCTCAGATGCCCGTTCATGTGCTGATCGTTCCGAAGAAGCATATTGCAAGCGCAAACGACCTCACGGAGGAGGACGCAGTGCTCGTCGGAAAGGTTTTCCTCGCGGCAAAGGCTATCGCCGAAAAGCTGGGGCTTGAAAACGGTTACAGGATAATCAACAACTGCGGAGAGGACGCAGGGCAGACTGTAAAGCACCTGCATTTCCATATGCTCGGCGGCAAGTCGATGGGCGAAAAGATCATCTGAAAAGCAAAACGCAGGATATGTGCTGCGCTGCGAAAAATATCCCATATTCTAAGGAAGTAGTGTAGAAATGAAAACGTATAAAATGAAGATCGCAGGTCTCGAGCGCGAGCTTCCTCTCTGCGAGGTAAGCGAGCACCTCGATATTGCCGCGTTCGTAATGTTCGGAGACGTCGAGATCACAAAGGCTGCTGCTGCCGCTCTGCTCAAAAAATGCCCGGAGCATGATATCGTAGTTTCGGCGGAGGCGAAGGGTATACCGCTCTGTTACGAGATGGCGCGTATCGGCTGCGGCGACTACGAGATCGCAAGAAAGTCGATCAAGGTGTACGACGTAAATCCGATCTCCTACGAGGTTCAGTCGATCACGACGAAGGCTGTTCAGAAGCTGTTCCTCGCGGAAAACAGAGCGGCGCGTCTCAAGGACAAGCGTGTTCTGATCGTTGACGACGTTATAAGCACCGGCGCGTCTCTTGCTGTGCTTGAGCATCTCGTAAAGCAGGCCGGAGGCAATATCGTCGGCAAGGCAGCCGTCCTCGCGGAGGGCGACGCAACGGAGAGAGACGACATAATTTACCTGGAGAAGCTCCCCGTATTTCCGAAATAATGTAGAATTTGGCGCACGAAGCGTCAAAGAGGTAACAGATCATGAAAAGGCCGTTTGCCTGCATCGGGCTGGGCGCACTTGCGGCAATGGCTGCAGCCGCTGCTTTCGACGGCTCAGCGGCTGCCCTCGCGGCGGCGTGCTTCGTTTTGTCCGCAGTGCTCCTCGCCCTGCGGATATTTTTAAAACGGGAAGACCTGCTCCCGGCGGCAGCCGTGCTGCTGAGCGCGGCTGTGGCATTCTGCGCCTATTTCGGCGCTGTAAGGCTTGTGAAGGAGCCTGTCGTCGGGGCGTACGCAGGGCAGCGCGCGAGCTTTTCCGGCGTTATAACGTCTGAGCCGTACACCTCGGGGGCAACGACTGTCTTCAATGTCCGGACGGACGAGGTAAACGGCGAGCCTGAGAGGATAAATATCCGAATCTATTCCGATTCCGTTCCGGACGGCGGCGCATACGACATCATCGAGGGCAGCGCCGTACTTCGAGCCGTGCGCGGCGAGGGCGAGGGGCTTGGAAACGGAACGTCGCTTGAAGCGCGGCGCATCTTTCTGGAGGCGTACATCGGAGTCGCTTCAAAGACGCGGTATACCGTCGTCAAAAACGACGATCCCCCTTTGATGCGTCACTTTTCGCGAATGCGCCGCGGTATAGCTGAGTCCTTCCGCACCGTGCTGTCTGAGCCGGAGGCCGCTCTCTGCACCGCTATGGTGACTGGAGACAAAACAGGTCTTCCGTGGGACGTCCGTTCGAGATTCGGAACGCTCGGCGTGGCTCACATCATCGTTGTTTCGGGGCTGCATCTGTCGATCGCGGCGGCTTTCATAGGCTCCGCTGCAAGGCGGCTTTTCCGCATCAGACCGATATCGTGCGCGGTACAGCTTTGCGGAGTCCTCGCGTTCGCTGCGCTGACGGCGTTTGGCTGGTCGGCGTGCCGCGCGCTGATAATGATCTCCGTCGTTACCCTTTCGCAGCTTATCCACACGAAGCCGGATGCACTTAATTCTCTCGGCTTTGCGGCGCTTTTGCTTTGCCTCAATCCGTTTTCGGCGGGAGACGTCGGGCTGCTGTGGTCGTTTTGCGGCACGTTCTTCATAATTGTACTGTCGGAGCCTATTTCGGAGCAGATCGGGAAGAAGCTCGGTTCCGAAGGCGCTGCCGGTACGTTCGCAGAGTTGATCGCCGCTGCTGTCGCTGCGTTTATCGGCTCGATGCCGTTTGTTGTGCTTCTCACGAAAACGATATCGCTGTATACTGTCGCCGTAAATCTTATTATCGTTCCCGTCACGGGCGTTATCATAGTTTTTGGCGGCGTCGGTGCGGTGCTTTCGCTGTCCGGGCTTGAGACGCTCTCGTATCTGCCTATGTCGGTCGCCGGTGCGGCTGCGAAATATATGCTGTTTGTGACGGATAAGTTCAGCGGACTGCCCGGTGCGGCGATACGCCTCGAAAGCAGCGCGTTCGCCGTGTGGCTGATCGCTTCAGCGTGCGTCATAACGGCAATCTATTTTCTTTCAAAGAACAAAAAGGAAATAATCACGGTCGCTGCCGTTGTTTCGGCGGCTTCCTTCGTTCTGATCGGCAGCGCTCAGGTATTTCTTGCGGAAGGGCGCGCAACGCTTACGATAGCGGACGTCGGCAGCGGACTTACGGCCGTGCTGCGTTACGAAGGCGGCAGCGCCGTTCTCGCGTCGTACGGCGAAGCGCATCAGTACGCCACGATCCGAGATATCCTCGAAGGCTGCACGATAGAAACGCTTGCAGACCTTCCTCCCGACGGCGCGAAGTACGATTACACGAGACGTATCCTGCACGATTTCCCTGCCGGAAGGGTGATTGTGAAGGACGAGCGCAGAAGGCTTCGCGGCAGCGTTTGGTACGAGCACGAGGGCGGAGAGGTCATTGTTCCTGCCGAGATCTGTACGCTGGAGCTGCCGGACGGCAATTCTGCCGAGCTTTATACGGCGGATCAGCTTTCCTGCCAGTTCATAACACTTTACGGTCACACCGTACTGCTTTGCGGCGGTGAAGGCGAGCTTCCGGAAAGGTACAGAAGCGCCGAGTACGCCGTTATCACAGATGCGCTCCAGATGGAAATGCTGTCTGCCGATACGAAGGTGATCGTCTCCGATCTCGGAGGAGAGTACGGCGACGAACGGATAATAAACGCCACGAACGGCGAGGGAAGGATTGACATGACCTTCTCCGACCGCGGCGTAAAGATAAAGAAAACATACACGGGAGGTGTTGTGAGGTATGCCGACGATAACGGAAGCTGATTTCAAAAAGATACTTAGCCGGGGAGACTTCGGCACGCTTTACTACCTCTGCGGCGAGGAGAAAATGCTCGTCTCGCGCTACACCGAGCTGCTTGTCGAGAAGACGGCGGGAAAAGAGCCGAGCGACTTTAATTATCACGTATTCACTGATGCGTTCAGCGTTGATGAATTCGAGGCGGCGGCTCAGATGGTTCCGTTTACGAGCGACTACAACGTCGTCGTCGTGAAGGATCTCGATTTTTCAAATTTCGGCGCAGACGAGTCGGGCAAGATACTCGACACTGTCTCTCACCTAGCCGGCGATACCGTGATGATATTCACGTTTCCGACGAAAGCGTCCGGCGAAGGAGACAAGCCTGCCGCAAACTCAAAGGACACGAAGCTGAAAACGCTCGCCTCGAAGAAGGGAACGATCGTCGAGTTCAAGAAGCTGACGCCGTCTGCGGTAAAGACGAAGCTCATCTCGTGGGCGAGCAAGCGCGGCGTTGTTCTGCCGCAGGCGCAGGCCGAGCTGCTTGTCGAATACTGCGGCACAGACCTAAACCGCCTGAAAACGGAGCTTGAAAAGCTGTGCGCCTACGCCGGAGAGGGCGGCGAGATAAAGCGTGACGACATTGACGCGCTCGTGACGCGCGACCTCGAATCGCGCATTTTCGACCTTTCAAACGCCGTCATAAACAGGCGCTCTGCCGAGGCGTTCCGCGTTCTCGACAGGCTTCTGTACAACCGCGAGGACGAGCTGAGGATAATCTCCGTCCTTGCGTCGTCGTACGTTAATATCTACCGCGCAAGGATCGCCGTAAAGAGCGGCGCGCGCACGACGGAGCTTAAAAAGTGGTTCAAATACAGCGACTCACAGCTTCGCTACGCCGAACGGGATTCGCGCTCCACAACGACGGCGGCTCTCCGCAAAAGCATCAACGCAATCGCCGAGACGGATATGGCTTTGAAAAGTACGCGCGCCTCGAAGCGGCTGCTGCTTGAGCTGCTTGTCGAGAAACTACTTATCATAGCAAGTGAGGAAAGGCGAAGATGATAAAGATCAGAGAAGCGGTGATCGTCGAGGGCAAGTATGACAAGATGCGCATTTGTGCGCTGTTCGACACGGCTGTCATTGAGACGGGCGGCTTCCGCGTTTTCAACGACGCCGAAAAGCGCGCCGTAATACGGCAGCTCGCTCTTGGCAGGGGCGTCGTTATACTTACGGACAGCGACGGTGCCGGCTTTCAGATACGCGGCTTCCTGAAGGGCGCCGTACCGGAGGGCTGCGTGAAGCAGGCGTATATTCCGGAGATCGAGGGCAAGGAGCGGAGGAAAGCCGCGCCCTCGAAGCAGGGGCTTCTCGGCGTTGAGGGCATGACGGACGAGGTGATCGTCAATGCCGTGCTTCGCAGCGGAGTTCATGTCGTGGGGGAGAGCGAAGCGCCCGAAAGCGAACTTACAAAGTCGGATCTCTACGAGCTGGGCCTCACCGGCCGTAAAAACAGCGCTGCACTCAGAAGCGCCCTTCTGAAAAAGCTCGGATTTCCAAGGTACATGACGACGAACGCCCTCCTTTCGGCGGTGCGCCTGATGTATACGAAGGATGAGCTAAGGAAGCTGTGCAGCGAAGCGGATCCGGAATTCAGGATCGAAAATTAGAAATGTAAAATACTGCGGAACGCATCCCGCGATCTCCGTTTTACATTTGTTTTAAATATATGTTAGACTAATAGACTAAAATCCAGGGGTGGTTAGAATGAGAAAACTAAAGGTAGACCGATTTGACGGTACTATGGTCATTTTTATTGATAAGGAAAAGAAGTATTTCGCGATCGAAAAGGCGGAGATCCCGTTTGAGCTGAAGAAGGGCGATCTCGTTGAGATCGACGCCGAGGGCAATCTCACGCTCCTTAAAAAATAACGCCGGAAAGGGCATATTACGATGGAAAAAACGAATGTTATGCGCGTGCTCGACCAGAAAAAAATCGTATACACGCCTCATACGATCGGTGACAATACCACAATGACGGGTACTCAGGTCGCCGACGCGCTCGGAATGCCGGCGGACGTCGTCTTCAAAACGCTTGTGACCGTCGGGAAGAGCGGCGCGAATTACGTATTTGTCGTGCCGATCGGCGGCGAGCTTGATCTCAAAAAGGCGGCAAAGGCTGTCGGGGAAAAGTCGATCGAAATGCTTAAAAGCCGCGAGCTTCTTCCTTTGACAGGGTATATCCACGGAGGCTGCTCGCCGATAGGCATGAAAAAGTTCTTCAAAACGACGGTGGATATTTCCGCGAAAGAAAAAACCACGATCGCTTTCAGCGCCGGGAAAGTAGGCTATCAGGTCGAGCTTGCGCCCGGAGATCTCTCAAAGGTCATACGCTTTCAGTATGCCGATATCGCCGTTTCCTCTCGAAACGGGTGATTTTAATAAAATTCTATTGATTTATCGTTCGTTTTGAAGTATAATTAAATTTGTATGGTGCGTGCAAGTGAATTTGGCGCAGGATCAGAAGATAAGAAAAAGGAAGTGTAAAAAGCATGGCAGATGGGATCAGATTTATCGAAAAGAATTTTCTGCACACCTTGCCCGATATAAAGGTTTATGCGGACAGGTGTGTGGAGAATACTAATTTTTCTCCCGAGCTTTATTATAAATACGACGTAAAGCGAGGGCTGAGAGACCTCGACGGAAAGGGCGTTCTTACCGGACTTACGGAGATTTCCGAGATCAGGCAGAACAAGCTGGTTGACGGAAAGGTCGTGCCATGCGACGGCAAGCTGTTTTACAGAGGCTACAACGTCGAGGATATTATCGCGGGCTTTCCGCAGGATTCTAATTTCGGCTTTGAAGAGGTGACGTACCTTCTGCTCTTCGGTCAGCTTCCGACTCAGGACGAGCTTGACGAGTTCAAGGGTATTCTCGCAACGTACCGCGCGCTGCCGGATACGTTCGTGCGCGACGTTATCATGAAGGCTCCGAATTCCGACATGATGAACGCGATGGCAAAGAGCGTTCTCACTCTCCATTCCTACGACAATATGGCGAACGATATCTCGGTCGAGAACGTAATGCGCCAGTCCCTGCAGCTCATAGCGGAGTTCCCGATGATCGCCGTTTACGCTTATCACGCATATAATTACGCAAAGAAGCACTCCCTGTTTGTACATAACCCGAACCCGGCTAAGTCTACGGCGGAGAATATCCTCATGATGCTCCGTCCCGACAGGCAGTATACAGAGCTTGAGGCGAAGGTGCTCGATATCGCGCTCGTTCTCCACGCGGAGCACGGGGGCGGCAACAACTCCACCTTTACGACGCGCGTCGTAACAAGCTCCGGTACGGACACGTACTCCGCGATTGCGGCGGCGCTCTGCTCGCTAAAGGGACCGAAGCACGGCGGCGCGAACGTCAAGGTCTGCGGTATGTTTGACGAGATAAAGGAGAACGTCAGGGATTGGGCGGACGAGGACGAGGTGACGGCTTACCTCGAAAAGATACTCCACAAGGAGGCGTTCGACAGGTCCGGTCTTATCTACGGTATGGGACACGCCGTTTATTCGATCTCCGATCCGAGAGCGAGAGTTTTCAGCGGCTTCGTTGAAAAGCTCGCAGACGAGAAGGACATGATGAAGGAATATACGCTCTACGAAAACGTCAGGAAGCTCGCCCCCGTCGTTATCGGCAAGGAGCGCAAGATCTACAAGGGCGTATCGGCGAACGTGGACTTTTACAGCGGCTTCGTTTATTCCATGCTTGGTCTTCCGATCGAGCTTTATACGCCGCTCTTCGCGATCGCCAGAATCTCCGGCTGGAGCGCACACCGCTTGGAGGAGCTTATCAACGCCGGCAAGATCATTCGTCCGGCATATATGAGCATCGCCCAGGAGCGCGAGTATATCCCGATGGACGAAAGGTAACGCAAATTGAACGGGTTAATGCAGTATATAATGAAGTTCAAGGCCGGCTACGAGAAGCTGATGGAGGGGCGCTACGGTTTCGACACGCTCTCCGGGGATCTGCTCGTCGTCTGGGTGATAACGGGCTTTATCAACGGCTTTGTACGCAGCAGGATTTTTTCGCTCTGCGCGCTGGCTCTGCCGGTCGCGGCGGCTCTCAGAATGCTCTCCACAAAGACGGAGAAGCGCCGCGCGGCAAACAGAAAGTATCTCAAATACCGCAAGGGCGGGGCTGAATTCTTTAAGATCACCGTCAAGCGGTTCAAGGAGCGCAAAACTCACAAATACTACAAATGCTCCAACTGCAGCGCGTATCTCCGCGTCAAGCGCAGGAAGGGCGAACACACCGTCGTCTGCCCGAAATGCGGCAAGGAGCTTAATGTGAAAATACGGTAATTCATGCAGCAGGCTGCACAGGGCGGCTTGCTGCTGCTTTTCGGTTTGGCCTGAATATCAGGTCCGGACGCCGACAAAGATAGGAGGAATACTCTTGGCAAGTGTCTATAACGTCTCCTTCCCCGGTCTGGGGCTGGAGTTCAAGGTGTCGCCGGTCGCGTTTACGATCGGCAGCTATTCCGTGTATTGGTACGGGATAATTATCGCCGCGGGGTTTGCCCTCGCGACGCTGTACTGCATGAGAACGGCGAAGAAGCGCGGAGTTGATCCCGACAAGACGCTTAACTGCATAATAGTCGGTCTTATCACGGCGGTGATCGGCGCGCGCCTGTATTACGTCGCGTTCTCGTGGGGCAAATTTTCGGGAGACCTCGGCTCGATATTCAATATCCACGAGGGCGGTCTTGCAATCTACGGCGGCATTATCGGAGGGCTTGCAGGAGGTATCATCGCCGCGAAGGTGCAGAAGATGAAGCTGCTTGAGCTGCTCGATATCATCATGACGGGATTTCTTATCGGTCAGGGCATCGGCCGCTGGGGCAACTTCGTCAATCAGGAGGCGTTCGGCACGCCGACCGACCTTCCGTGGCGCATGGCGTCGGAGGCGACGGGCGGAGTCGGCGTTCACCCGTGCTTCCTGTATGAGTCGCTTTGGTGTCTGCTGGGCTTTGCGCTTATCCATTTCGTGTTCTCCGGAAGAAAGAAGTACGACGGTCAGCTTCTTTACACCTACCTCGTATGGTACGGCTTCGAGCGCATGATCGTCGAGGGGCTGAGAACGGACAGCCTGTATCTGCCGTTCGCCGATATCCGCGTTTCGCAGCTTCTGTCCGCACTTGCGGCTGCGGCAGGTGCCGTGCTGCTCGTCGTTTTTGCCGTGCGCAGCAAAAAAAGCGCCGGGAGCGTCGCAGCTGAGGAATAACGTATTCGGCGTGAGATCGTGCCGAAAGGAGCTGCCGTCGGAGGCCGGTGAGAAAATTTTTATCATATTCCCGATAAATCGGAAAAATCTATTGAAAAATCCGCAGATTCGTTGTAAAATAGAACAAGCGGATCGGGCGCAGTTCGAAGCTGATGCCGATATCCGGAGAATTGCCTGTGCTATGGCTTTGCAGGGCAGCAGTGTTGAATCACACCCGTTGTTTTTGGGAAACAATATAGACGATAAAAGGAGAATTCGTAAATGGCTAATCTTATAAACGGAAAAGAAATTGCCGCAAAGGTCAAGGAAGACATCGCAAAGGAAGCCGGAAACCTTGCCGAGTACGGCGTCACACCGGGACTTGCTGTTATCATCGTAGGCGACGATCCCGCATCGAAGATATATGTTCGCAACAAAAAGAAGGCCTGCGAGGAGGTAGGCTTCTATTCCGAGGAGTTTGCGCTCCCGGAGAAGACGTCTCAGAAGGAGCTTCTTGCGCTGATCGACACGCTCAACAAGCGCTTCGATATCGACGGTATCCTCGTTCAGCTGCCGCTTCCCAAGCACCTCAACGAGAAGGCAGTTATCGGCGCGATCTCCCCGAAGAAGGACGTTGACGCATTCAGCCCCTTTAATGTTGGGCGCGTTATGATCGGCGAATACCGCTTCCTTCCCTGCACTCCGGCCGGCGTTATGGAGCTTATCCATTCCACGGGCGTCGAGGTATGCGGCAAGAAGTGCGTCGTTATCGGCAGAAGCAATATCGTCGGCAAGCCGATGGCAATGATGCTGCTCAACGAGAGCGGCACCGTCACGATCTGCCACAGCAAGACCGAAAACCTCGCCGAGATCACATCTCAGGCGGATATCCTCGTTTCGGCTGTCGGCAAGGCTAAGTTTGTCACTGCCGACATGGTCAAGGAGGGCGCGGTCGTTATCGACGTCGGTATGAATCACGATGATGACGGCAAGCTCTGCGGCGACGTAGACTTCGCGGACGTTGAGCCGAAGGCAGGCTGGATCACACCCGTTCCGGGCGGCGTAGGTCCCATGACGATCGCTATGCTTATGAAGAACACGCTCACGGCTGCAAAGATCAACGCTGCGGCTGCGACGAAGAAGTCCGGCAAAAAGAATTGATAACAAACGACCGCACGCGGAATATGCAGTGCGGTCGTTTTTGATAAGGAGAAATATAATATGGAAAAACTGAAGATAGTGATACCGGATTCCAAGACGATCTCAAACGGAGACGTCAGCTTTGACTGCTTCCGCGATTTCGGAGAGGTCACCGTTTATTCGCTTTCGGGTGAGGAGCTTCTCGCGGAGCGTATCGTCGAAGCGGACGCCGTCCTCTGCAACAAGACTCCGATGAACGAGAAAACGCTCGGCCGCGCGAAAGACCTGAAATATATCGGCCTGTTTGCGACGGGGTACAACAATATCGACCTTGAATACACCAATAAGAGGGGGATCACCGTGTGCAACGCCGGAGGGTACTCGACCGACGCCGTCGCACAGCATACCTTCGCTCTTATGCTCGACCACTGCTCGCGCGTAAGCGACTATAACACGTTTGTACAGAACGGCGGCTGGAAGAAATCGGACATTTTTTCGCCGTTCGTTTACCCGACGTCGGAGCTTGCCGGGAAGACGCTCGGCATCATCGGCTACGGTACGATAGGCAAAGCCGTTGCGAAGATCGCACTCGCATTTAATATGAATGTGATCTTTTATTCGCGCTCACCGAAGCAGGCGGAGGGGGGAGCCGTTCAGGTTTCTCTCGACGAGCTTGTCAGGCGCAGCGACTTTGTGACGGCGCACTGCCCCCTCAACGCGGACAGCGAGCATATGTTCTGCGATGAGCTTTTCGCGAAATTCAAAAAGGGCGCGTATTTCATCAACACGTCGCGCGGCGGCACGGTGGATGAGCCGGCGCTCAGACGCGCGCTCGAAAGCGGCAGGCTTTCCGGCGCTGCCGTTGACGTTATCGACAAGGAGCCGATGAGCGAGGACTGCGTCCTTTTCAACGTCCCGAATCTCACGATCACTCCTCATATCGCGTGGGGACCGCTCGAAACGCGCGAGCGCTGCGTGAGTATCGTGTACAACAATTTAAAGGCGTTCCTGGAGGGGCGTCCCGTAAATGTGGTAGGGGGGAGAAACGTATGAAAGCGCTCGTTGTAAACTGCAGTCCCGTCAGAACGGGAGCTACTGCCGCTGTCGCCGGCATAATTTCCGAAAAGCTCGCCGAAAGAGCGGACGTAAAATGCGTCTGCATCGACGACTACGAATTCGCCTTCTGCCGCGGCTGCCGCTCCTGCCACAAAACGGCTGAGTGCGTCATGAGCGACGGCGCACAGGAGCTTATGACGGAATTTGAGGCTGCAGACGTTATCGTCTGTGTTTCCCCGTCGTACTGGGCGGATGTTCCCGGACAGTTCAAGGCGTTTATAGACCGCTGCACGCCGTGGTGCAACACGCACGAGCCTCACGCGAGCCTCACTCACGGTAAGCGCGGCTATTCCGTGGTTCTCCGCACCGGCCCCGGAATGAGAGAATGCGAGCGACTGATCGAAACGATAGAGCATTTCTACGGACACCTTGAGATCGAATGCCGCGGTTCGCTGGGGCTTTGTTCCGTTGAATACAAGGAAAATGTAGAGCCGCGCCGCGCCGAGATAATGTCCTTCTGCGAAAGAATAGTATAAAAAACAAAAATCCTATTGACAAACCGGTTTTGACAATGTATAATAAGTATGAAAAGTATAACAAAAGATACTTAACGTAAAAATATCCGGAGGTGTCATTATGAGGAGACATTATCTTGACAACATCAGATGGGCTACGGTTCTTCTGGTCGTGGTCTACCATGTGCTGTTTATCTACAACAGTGTGGGCATAAATGTCGGCACGTTCCCGACCGAGGGGAATCATTACCAGGACGCGCTTATGTACCTGCTCTACCCGTGGTTCATGCTCATTCTGTTTATCATCGCAGGCGTTTCGTCGCGCATCGTCCTTGAAAAGAAGACGGTCAGGGAATTTGTGAAGTCACGTACCGCCAAGCTGCTCGTTCCGTCAACGCTCGGACTCTTCGTATGGTGCTGGGCGCAGGGGTGGATCTCAATGAAGATCTCTGCGGCAAGCGGAGCCGAAGTTCTTCCCGAAGGCGTACCGGCTCCGATCATCTTCATCATTATGGTGCTTTCCGGAATAAGCGTGCTGTGGTTCATTCAGCTTCTCTGGGTATTCTCGCTCGTGGCTGCGCTTATCCGCAAGCTGGAGAAGGGCAGGCTGTATGAGCTTTGCGGCAAAATGAACACGCCGGCAGTGATCCTGCTCGTCGTTCCGCTCTTCTTTGCCGGACTTGTCCTGAACACACCGTTGATAACCGTTTACCGCTTCGGCTTCTACGGCTTCGGCTTCCTCCTCGGATACTTTGTCTTTGCTCATGAGGAGGTAATCGACAGGCTCCGCA
>CADAYJ010000006.1 GCA_902792115.1 uncultured Ruminococcus sp.
ACTGTCTCTTTAATGCCAATCACATATGCCGGTATGGTGGAATTGGCAGACACAAGGGACTTAAAATCCCTCGGAGTAAAATCCGTGTCGGTTCGAGTCCGACTACCGGCACTAAAAAGGCTGTATGCAGGTTAGCTTGCATACAGCCTTTTGTTATTCTATATCATTCGGTCGGTAGAGCCTGTTGTCAAGCCCAAATGGCTTTTTGTCCGTGATCGTGCCCGGATCAAGTATCTCGTAAGCGTCCTCGCAGACGTAGAGCTTTGCGTCGAGATTGTCAATGTAGAACAGTGCAAACGCCTCGGGCGTAGCAGGGCAGACGACAGCTCCGAATTCCCTCGTTCCGTGGTGGGAGAGCAGCAGGTGAGTGAGCAGCTTAACGCGCTCTGTGCTGAAATTTTCGCCCTCGGTGTATTTCTTGATGATCGACGCGCCGAGATAGAGGTGACCGAAGAGCACGCCGCTCGAGGTGAACTCCGCCTCGCCGGTGCTGCTCGTTTTGTACTCCCAGATCTTGCCGATATCGTGGAGCGCCGCTCCGCATACGAGCAGCTCTCTGTCGAGCTTTTCGTAAATATCGCATACGGCGTTTGCGGTTTTGACCATGCGGTACGAGTGGTAGATCAGTCCGCCGCGCATATTGTGGTGCATCGAAACGGCTGCCGACGACGTGATATACCGCTCCTTCTTGTCGTTCAGGATCTTCAGAGTCAGGGCGGAGATCGTGTCGTACTTTCCTCCGCAGTCATTAGCGCACGCCTCGACGAGGGCGCATATCTCAGAGAACATCTTCTCGGGATCGCAGGGAGGCAGTTTCATGAAATCGCCGGGCGCTACATCGCTGTCGTTGTTCGGGGCGATCTTGTCAATCCTGTAACTTTTGCCGCCGTTATACTCCGAAACGGAGATCCGCACGTCGGCTACATTATCCTCGTAAACACCGAGCTGCGTGAGCATAGCCTTATCGGTTTTGAACATCATGGGCGTGATCTCGCTGAATCCGTCCTTCATGGTGATCTTGACAAAGGTATTGCCGTTTTTATCGACGGACTCTCTGATCGCGCTCACAAGCACCGGGCGGCTAAAGCTCTCGCCGACCTGAACATCGGTAAATTTTCGGTATGCGTTCTTATCCATTTTAATTACCTCCGCATGATATCATATACCTCTATCATACCAGATGTTTTCCGATATGTCAAAGCCATCTCGTGAAAGCGCCCGCCGGCGGTTCAAATGGCATATTATCAGTTTTATTACTTTTCTGCGCGTCTGATACTGTCCTTTAAAATTTTTACAATAACGGCGCTGCATCAGGGGAAGAGCTCGGGGTGCATACGGCTGTAATGGAAAATGTATTGCTGCGCGACTCCGCCGTATTCGCCGAAATCCTCCGGAGTAAGCCCGGGGAAAAGAACGGTCATCGCGCGCTTCATCCAGACGTCAAGAGGGAAACAGTCGAGCCGGTGCAGACCGTAGAGAAGCGTGCAGTCGGCGACCTTTACGCCGACGCCTGTTATCCTCATCAGCTCGGCGCGCGCGTCGGCGATAGGCGCAGTGCGGAGCGATTCGAGGTTTACGTCGCCGAGAGCGACCTTCTGCGCCGCGTCGATTATGTATCGCGCACGAAAGCCTGCTCTTATCGGCGCGAGATCGTCGGGAGAAAGAGCTGCGATCGTCCCGGACGATGGAAAAGAATACAGCCCGTCTCCCAGCTCGTCTCCGAACGCCTCACAAAGCCTTTCGATTATCAGCTTTATGCGCGGTATATTGTTGTTCTGCGAAATGACGAAGGAACAGAGCGCCTCCCACGGATCCTGGTTGAGTATACGTATGCCGGGCGCATACGCGGCAGCGTCCCTCAGCGTTGGGTGCAGCCCCGAAAGCGCCGTGCGGATAGCTCCGTAATCGCGCGAAAGGTCGAAGTAGCTTTCCCAAAGCGCGGAGTATTCGTCCTCGTCTGTGCCGTCGATCGTCAGCTTTCCTCCGTCGAGCGAGAGCGTTATCGCCTTGCCGAAGGCAACTCCCGTGAAGCTGCCGCCGTCGTTTTCACGCCAGCGGAACGCCTGACCGCAGTCGAGCGTTTCAGCCAATGCAAAATCGGAAACAGGTACAGTTACCATACGATCAGCGCTCCTTGTCGGTGCTGCTGATCTCCTCAGTTACGGGATCGGAGGTCAGGAACTCTATGCTGCGCTCGATCGCGTCTCTTGAATTTCCCCACGACTGGCCTCGGCTGCGGTAGTCAAACATCGTGCAGAAGTGAGAGACGTCGCCGTAAAGCTCGTCGAGATAGCCGCCGCAGAGCTTCGATGTGTCGGCGTAAAACTGCGGAAGCAGCTTGCCGGATATGCCCCTGTTCATCGCCGCCGTCATAAGGTCGGAAAAGTGCGTCATGCAGATGAACTGCTGCGAATTGTAAAGGCTGCGGAACTCCACGTCGTTTGCGTAGCTTGCGAATATCGTCTGGAACATATGCTCAATGCCCCACGTCACCTGGTCGCAGCAGAAGCACGTTTGAGTCAGCTTTTTGACGCCGGCGATCTTTTTCTTGTCAGGCTTGCCCTTGACGTCCTTAGGGATCATTTCCGTCCTGATCTTGTCAAGGTGACTCTGTAAAATAAGCGCGTTTGAAAGGCGCGTTCCGCATTTTATCATCATACCGAAGTGGCGGCGGCAAAAGCCGGCCTCGTTCGTCTTGATGCGGACGTCAGGCTCCATCATCGCAGCCCCCGTTATGTATACGGTCGAGCGCTGCTCAAGCATATCCCTCATGCGGCAGAGCGGACAGCCCTCCTTCGGCCCGAAGACGTCGTTTATAGGAATAGTGGTTATATCTTCTCTCATATCTGTCTCCTGTCAGCTACCGGCGAAAACGGCAGATCATCAAATATTTTTGATTTTGAACAGGCAGTACGTCTGCCCTGCGAGAGTGATCCTTCCGTCGCAGACGCCGGCGCTGCCGATCTCAAAGACCTTCTCGCCCATTTCATAATCGAAATCAACGGCGACGTCCTCCGCCTTCGGGTTGACGGCGATCACAAACGATCCGCGTCTGAAAATGAAGGGGTATTCGTTCTTTTTCGCGTAGAGAACCTCAAAGTCACCGTTGCCGCAAAGCTCGGGGTTTGACTTGCGGACAGCGATGATCCTCTTTACCGTATTGTAAAGCGAATTCTCGTCCTTCTCCTGGCTCTCGACAGTCGGCGCGCCCTTACGGGAATCGACGGGCAGATAAAGCCTGTCTGCCTCAGCGGTGGAAAAGCCCTTGTTAATGCCGTTTGTCCACTGCATCGGCGTACGCGAGCCGGTTCTGCTGAATCCGCCCTCCTTGCTCGTAAGCTCGGACTGGTAGCGCATACCGATCTCGTCGCCGTAGTAAAGGAACGGAACGCCGGGCAGCGTGAAGATCGTGCAGAAGTTGATTTTAAGCTCCAGCTCGTCGTACCACGCGGACATTCTCGGATTGTCGTGGTTGCAGGTGAAGAAGCTGATGTAGCCCTTGTCCTTCGTCGCCTTGTAGTTCTCCGTGAACTCGTTGACGAGCGTCATGATATCGCCGTTTCCCTCCTTGGAGAAAAAGCTCTCCTGCCTGCCCGTCTCGTAATTATAGTAGCGGAAAGCGGTGGAATATCCGTTTCCGTGGTGGTCGAGGTAAAAATCGGCGTGGAAGCCGCTGCTGCCGATAGCGCGCACGGGGTTACACCACTCGGATACAAGCGCGCACTCGGGGTATTCCTTATCCATCATCTCGCGGATACCTGCCCAGACAGCAGAGGTGGCGATCTTTTCATCGTCATTCTTGACGAGCGAATCAGCCATATCGACGCGGAAGCCGTCGCAGCCCATATCCATCCAGAAGCGCATGATCTTTTTGAGAGCTTCAACGGTTCTCAGGCAGTCGGGATGGTTCGGCGGAAGCTGCCATTTCGGGTGAGTGATATCATAAAAGCCGTAGTTGAGAGCCGGCTGCGAGGAGAAATAGTTGACCATGTAGTTGCCGTCGCGGTCTGTGATTCCGCACATCAGGCGGTACTGCGGCGGCGCCTCCCACACGCTGTCCGTCCATATATAGCGGTTGGAAAGCTCGTTTTTGAGAGGCTGCTTGCTCTTTGTGAACCACTCGTTCGTGTCCGACGTATGACCGGGCACGAGATCCATCAGCAGCTTCATGTCTCTCTTATGCACCTCCTCAAAGAGGCGCTTTGCATCGTCGTTCGTGCCGTAGCGCGGCGCGATCTTGAAGTAGTCGCGGACATCATAGCCCGCGTCCATGAACGGTGAATCATAGACGGGGTTGAGCCAGATCGCGTTGCAGCCGAGATTTTTAATGTAATCGAGTTTGGAAATAAGACCGGGAATATCGCCGATGCCGTCGCCGTTGGAGTCGCAGAACGACTGCGGATATACCTGATAGAATACAGAATTTTCAAGCCATTTAGGCATAATGATCTCCTCCTGAGGAAAGAATTTGTTTAGTCAATTTTAACATTTTTCGACGGTGTGTGTCAATATATTATTGAAATATAAATAAAGAAATAATTATGCTGATTTGCAAATGGTTGGTTTAAGTACGGAAATTTTTTAATTATTGTCTGAATTGCTATTGAAATTCCGCTCGTTTTGTAATATTATTAATAATGGGACATTACAGTTGGTGTGTTATACCGGAGGTGTTTTGTGAGAAATTATGATGAAGAATATAAGGCACTTCAAAAATTCTGGTGCAGTATGGGAATAAGAGGAAACCTTTTTGCCTATTTTTTGTTGGTGTTTATTTTTTTTGGTCTTTGTGTGCCTATCGCAAGCGTTGTTCTTTCCGTCACTTACCGCGACAAACCGGATAATCTTAGTTTTGTGGGATATCTTTTGAGCGCGGTTATATTTGCGATACTGATGCTTTTATACAGAAAGCGGCGGCTGCGCAAGTTTTACAAAAAGGTCGAGGAACTGCATTCATACGGAATGTGGGAAGGAGTTCTCGACGATTTCGGCAGAAACAGAGATAATCTGTTTTTAGACCGAGTGGTTCTCGGTGACACATCCATGATATGCAAAGACGGCTCGATAATGCCGTACTGCTTTATAAATAAGATTCGGTTTGAAGAGGCGGAAAGCGACACGAGCCGTCATTACTTCATTCATATCATAAGCATGGACAAGCGTTTTCCGGAGGTTTCTGTTGCTGTACCCGGTTTGGGAGTTTCTGACGCGGGAAGAGAATACACCTACTTGTGCAGATTCGTCTACGAAAAAAATCCGAATGTGGCTTTTGAAAATAAGCTGAACAGATAACCGATATGTAAATAATACGCCTTTATGGCGTTTAAAAGAAAGGAATATACATAATGAAAATACTTGTTATCAACGCCGGAAGTTCCTCGCTGAAATTCCAGCTCATCAACATGGAGGACGAAAAGGTTCTCGCAAAGGGCAACTGCGAGAGGATCGGCATCGACGGTCTTGTCGGTTACAAGAATGCCGACGGCAAGGAGTTCAAGAAGGAAGTGACGCTCCCCGATCACAGAGCGGCTTTCATGGAGGTCAAGAACGCACTGACAGACGCGGAGTACGGCGTTATCTCCGACCTCTCCGAGGTCTCCGCTATCGGTCACCGCATCGTGCAGGGCGGCGCTATTTTCAGCAAGTCCGTTCTCGTTGACGAAGAGGTAATCAAAGGCATCGAGAGCCTTATCCCCCTTGCGCCGCTCCATAACAAAGGTCACGTTCAGGCTCTTCGCGCCTGCGTTGAGGTCTTTGGCGAGGCTCTTCCGCAGGTCGTCGTATTCGATACGGCTTTCCATTCCACAATGCCCGAGAAGGCGTACATCTACCCCGTTCCGTATGAGTATTACGAGAAGTATCAGGTTCGCCGCTACGGCTTCCACGGCACTTCTCACCGCTATGTAAGCGGCGAGTGCGCTAAGATGATGGGCAAGGATATCAAGGATCTCAAGCTCATTACCTGCCACATCGGCAACGGCTCATCTATCACCGCTATTGACGGCGGCAAGGTAATCGACACGAGCATGGGGCTTACTCCGCTCGACGGATTCATGATGGGCTCCCGAACGGGTACGCTTGATCCGTCCGTCGTTACGTTCATCGCAGAGAAGGAGCACCTTTCTCCGTCCGAGATGAGCGACCTTCTCAACAAGAAGTCCGGTCTGCTCGGTATTTCCGGCATTTCCAGCGACGACAGAGACGTTTCCAAGGCTGAGGCAGAGGGCAATGAGCGCGCTCACCTCGCTCACGAGATCCTCTACTACGAGGTATCCAAGTTTATCGGCGGCTACTACGTAGCTCTCGGCGGCTGCGACGGCATGGTCTTCACGGCAGGTCTCGGCGAGAACCAGGTAAAGCTCAGAGAGAGGATCTGCGAATACCTTTCCTGCCTTGGCGTTAAGGTGGACAAGGAGCGCAACGCGGCTATGATCCACGGCAATGCAGGCAAGATCTCCGCGGACGATTCCTCGATCGAGGTTTTCGTTATCCCGACGAACGAGGAGCTTGTTATCGCAAGAGATACAAAGGCGATCGTTGAAGGCGCAGAGGTTTAAAAGATGATTTTAGGGACCGTACCCGTTGAGGTAAGGTCCCTTTAGCTTGTCGATAGATCTGTCTGCCTCCTTGGAGCGGCGGCAGCGTCTGTTTTAAAGATATATTTATAATGGGGCCGGCTCAAAACCATTTCGAGTTTTGAACAGGCCCCTTAATAATTCAATTATTCCTCTGTATCGTCGGGAGCTTCATCCCGGTTTTCCACATTTTCCTCATTCTCTGTGGAAAACTCTGTTTCTTCGCTATTTTCTCCCTGATCCTCCTCCTCGTGTGAGGAACGAGCGATCGTTACGACCTTCGCGCCCTCCGCGAGCTTCATGACAGTTACGCCCTTGCTCGGTCTGGCGCATACTCTGATCGTCGATGCCGCGATTCTGATAATAGTACCGTTGTCCGCTATCAGGATAATATCATCATCAAGATCTACTACCTTGATCGAAGCAACGTAGCCGTATTTTTCGACGTGGTAATTGAGAAGTCCCTTACCGCCGCGGTTCTGTATGCGGTAATCGTCGATCGGGCTGAGTCTGCCGTAGCCCGTCTCGGAAACGGTGAGAACGTAGCCGCCCTCGCGCAGCCTTGCCATACCGATAACGGCGTCGCCCTCCGACAGCCTCATAACATGGACGCCGCGCGCCGTTCTGCCCATCGCTCTGATCGCGCTTTCGTTGAAGCGGATAGCGTAGCCGAATCTCGTCGCGACGATAAGCTCGTTGCTGCCGTTTGTCAGGCGCACCCATGAAAGCTCGTCGCCCTCGTCGAGGTCGAGCGCGATAAGGCCGCTCTTTCTGATCGAGCGGAACTGGCTAAGCTCAACTCTCTTGATGAAGCCGTTCTTCGTTACGAAGACGATATACTTGCCCTCCTCCGGCTCGTCCTGAGGTACCTTTATCATTGCGCTCACGCGCTCTCCCTCGTCAAGCTGGATAACGGAGTTGATCTTCTCGCCCTTCGCCGTTCTGCTTGCCTCGTGGATCTCGTAGCACTTGATCCTGTATGCCTTGCCGTGATTCGTGAAGAACATCACGTAATCGTGGCTGTTTATTACGAACATATCGACGGCTCCGTCGTCCTCGCTCTTCGCGACTCCTGCGATGCCTCTGCCGCCTCTGCGCTGCAGCTTGTAAGTATCGGCGTTCAGGCGCTTGATGTAGCCCTGATCCGTCAGCGTGAGAACGCACTCCTCGCGCGGGATAAGATCCTCGATATCGACCTCGCCGCTTACGGACATGATCTCCGTTCTGCGCTCGTCGCCGTACTTGTTGCGGATCTCCGTTATCTCCTCTTTGACGATCGCGAGCTTGCGCTCCTCGCTTGAGAGAATATCGTTGAGGTCTGCGATCTTCGCGTTGAGAGCGGCGATCTCGTCCTCGATCTTCGACTGCTCCAGATTTGTGAGCTGTGAAAGACGCATATTGGCGATAGCCTGCGCCTGTATCTCGTCCAGCTCGAAGCGCTCCATCAGCTTTGCCTTGCCTTCGGCAGGATCCTTACTGTGGCGCATGATATGTACGACCTCGTCGATATTATCGCTGGCGATCTTCAGTCCCTCTAAGATATGAAGCCTGTCCTTCGCCTTTTTGAGGTCAAACAGAGAACGTCTTGTGATGATCTCTACCTGGAAATTTATGTACTGCTTGAGGATATCCTTCAGCTTCAGCACCTTCGGCTCACCGTTTACGATAGCAAGCATGATCGCGCCGAATGTGACCTGCATCTGCGTATAGGTGAATAGCTGATTGAGAACGACCTGCGCATTGAACTCGCGCTTTACGTCGATCTCGATGTGCATACCGTTTCTGTCGGAGTGATCCTCAATATTGGAGATGCCCTCGATCTTCTTGTCGCGGACGTACTCCGCTATTGTCTCAATGAGCTTCGCTTTATTGACCTGATACGGAAGCTCGCTGACTATTATCTTTGAGCGCCCGTTCTTTTCCTCTGTGATCTCCGTTCTGGCTCTGACGGTGATCTTGCCGCGTCCGGTGGCGTACGTCGCCCTGATGCCGCTTCTGCCCATGATAAGACCGCCTGTCGGGAAATCAGGTCCTTTGATATATTCCATTATCTCGTTCAGCCCGGAATTCGGGTTATCGTCGTTCAGAAGCTCCGGATTGTCGATAAGGAAGCATATCGCGTCTACCGTCTCGCTGAGATTATGCGGCGGTATATTCGTCGCCATACCGACAGCGATACCGGTGCTGCCGTTTACAAGAAGGTTCGGGAACCTCGTCGGGAGGACGGAAGGCTCCTTTCTTGTGTCGTCGTAGTTCGGTGTAAAATCGACAGTATCCTTGTCTATATCTCTGAGCATCTCTACGGAGATCTTGCTCATTCTCGACTCGGTATAACGGTAAGCAGCCGGCGGATCTCCGTCAACGCTTCCGAAGTTGCCGTGACCGTCTACGAGCGGATATCTCATGCTGAAATCCTGAGCGAGCCTTACGAGAGCGTCGTATACGGAGGCGTCACCGTGAGGGTGATACTTACCGAGCACGTCACCGACGGTGGTGGCGCACTTTTTGTACGGCGCTGTCGGAAGGATATTGTTCTCGTACTTCGCGTAGAGTATCCTTCTGTGTACCGGCTTCAGACCGTCCCTGACGTCCGGCAGAGCACGGCTCACAATGACCGACATGGAATAATCGAGAAACGACTTTCTCATTTCCTTGTCAAGGTCTACATCTATGATCCTGGATTCGGGAATGCCCCGGTTTAATTCATTGTCCATGTTATCCTCAACTTCCGGCTAATACGTATCACACATCAAGGTTCTGAACGTACCTTGCATTTTCTTCGATGAACAGCCTTCTCGGCTCGACCTTCTCTCCCATAAGGATAGAGAACGTCTCGTCGGCGATCATCGCGTCTTCGACGTTTACTCTGAGCATTATCCTGCGTTCGGGATCCATCGTCGTCTCCCAGAGCTGCTCGGGATCCATCTCGCCCAGACCTTTGTAGCGCTGGATATCCGTCTTGCAGTTAAGCTCCTTTATAATTTTGTCGCGCTGCTCGTCGGAGTAAGCGTAGTAGTGCTCCTTTTTGCCCTTTGTGATCCTGTAAAGAGGCGGCTGTGCAATGTAGACGTGCCCCTGCTCTACGAGCGGCTGCATATAGCGGTAAAAGAAAGTAAGCAGCAGCGTTCTGATATGAGAGCCGTCTACGTCGGCATCGGCCATGATGATAACCTTGCCGTAGCGCAGCTTTGTGATATCAAACTCCTTGCCGACGCCGCATCCGAGCGCCGTAATAACGGGAGTCAGCTTATCGTTGCCGATTATCTTGTCTTCGCGTACCTTCTCTACGTTGAGCATCTTTCCCCAAAGAGGAAGGATCGCCTGATACTTTCTGTCTCTTCCGTTCTTGGCGGAGCCTCCCGCGGAGTCTCCCTCTACGATATATACCTCTGTCTCCTCCGGGTTTCTCGACTGACAGTCAGCGAGCTTTCCCGGAAGCGAAGCGTTTTCAAGCGGAGATTTTCTCCTGACAAGCTCTCTCGCGTGCCTTGCCTTCTCTCTCGCGAGAGCCGCCTGGCAGGCCTTGTCGAGGATCGCCTTCGTCACGTCGATGTGAGCGTCGAAGTATTCGCGCAGCTTCTCGTTGATAAGGTTGTAGACCATAGTCCTGACCTCGGTGTTGCCGAGCTTCGCCTTTGTCTGCCCTTCAAACTGAGCCTCCGACAGCTTCACGGAAATGACCGCCGTCATGCCCTCGCGGAAATCCTCGCCGAGAAGGTTTTTGTCGCTGTCCTTGAGGAATTTCAGCTTTCGTGCGTATTCGTTCATGACCGTCGTGATAGCGCGCTTGAAGCCTTCCTCGTGCGTACCGCCGTCGGTCGTATGTATGTTGTTTGCAAACGAGAGAATAAGCTCGTTGTACTTATCGTTGTACTGGAATGCTATCTCCGCGGCAGCCGTTCCCTCTGCGTTCTCCGTCTGGAAATATATAACATCCGGGTGGATAACGTCGAGAGAACGCTTCTTGTGGATATACTCTACGAAGCTCGAAATACCGCCCTCGTAGAGGAAATTCTTCTTGTGAATATTATCTGCGTCGCGCTCGTCGCGAAGCTCGATATGTATACCGGCATTAAGGAAAGCCTGCTCTCTGAGCCGCGTTTCGAGTACGGAGAAATCGTAGACGTCCGTCTCGCGGAAAATCTCGGGATCCGCCTTGAAGGTGACCTCCGTTCCGCGCTGCGTCGATTCGCCTATGACCTCAAGCTCCGACATGATATTTCCGCGCTCATACTTCTGGCGGTAAATCTTCTCTCCGTCGCAGACCTTTACCTCAAGCCACTCCGAAAGAGCGTTTACGACAGACGCACCTACGCCGTGGAGACCGCCCGACACCTTGTATCCGCCGCCGCCGAATTTTCCTCCGGCGTGCAGAACGGTGAAAACGACCGTTACGGCAGGCATACCCATCTTCTGATTTATGCCGACAGGAATACCTCGGCCGTTGTCGGTGACCTTAATGATATTTCCGGGCAGAATAACGACGTTTATCTTGTCGCAGTAACCCGCGAGCGCCTCGTCGATCGAGTTATCCACGATCTCATATACGAGGTGATGAAGTCCTCTCGGACCGGTAGAACCGATATACATACCGGGACGTTTTCTGACAGCCTCCAGGCCTTCAAGCACCTGTATCTGTTCGGCAGTATACTCCTGCTCGATCCTTGTGTTTTCCGAACTATCCATCATATCTCCTTCTTTTGTAAGCAGAGACGACGCTCCGCTGTCGTTGATTAATCATCAAAGGAGGTTCCCTCCAGGGGATTCTCCTTGAACTTTACTTCCTCGTATCGTGTCTTTTTGCGGCGGTGACGGTTTTTCTTCAGCTTCGGCTCCGGCTCCCTCTGACCTTCGATCTCAAGCAGCTTCACCTTTAGCGGAACCAGCGCTATGAATACCAGTATCACCGCAACCGTAACTACGAAATTAGGTATCAGCGTTTTATTATTGCCGCTGAATATCATCAGCGTGTTTATCGCTATCAGGACTGCAGCGAACACTGCCGCCATTTTTGCACAGCCGGCCTTGAAGCGGATCTGAGAGAGCTTTCTGCATTTTCTGCATTCTGCCGTTTTCTGCCCCGTCATAGCTGCGCTTGCCTTGTAGCCGAACTGCTTTCCGCAATACGGGCAGGAAGGAAGTTTCAGCATTATGCTTTCCGTCCTTTCGTTGGCTTTATCAGCGGTTCTCACCGAAGTAATCGTCAGCCTGCTGCTTTCTCTTTTTCTTCTTCTGAGAAACCTTTGAGCGGACGTTATCAGTCTGCTTGAGGCTGACGCTGCCCGGCTTTCTTACAGCCGATGAATTATTGATGCGCTCCTGACTGCGGCGCGCTTCCTTCATCTGCTCGCGTCTGATCTCCTCAGCCTTCTCCGTGCTGCTCTCGCGGCGCTTGCGCTCCGCGTCCTTCTTCTTTGTCTGGGCGTTCTTTTGGTCGCTTTCGCGCTTTTTCTTTTCATTTTCGGCGCTGCGCTTCTCCGCGTTTGCCCTTTGAGCGATGATCTTTGCCTTGTCCTGAGATGTCAGCTTCTTCTGGGGTTCACTTTCCATCTCCTCCTTAACTTTCTCAAAGATCTCCTTTTCCGCCGCCGCATAATCCTCTGCGTTTTTGATCGGTTCAAAAATACGAGTGTGGCTCTTACTTTCCTCTTTTTCTTCCTTCACCGATACACTGCGCGGTTTTCTCTCTGTTTCGGGAGCTTTTTCGCTGTTTTTACGAGAGGACTTCGGAGACTCCTTCTTTTCCTTTTCGCGAGCCTTGCGCTTTGCCTCCTTCTCGGCGATCCTGCGCTCACGCTCCTCCATCTCGAAGACCTCCTGGCGCTCCTGCTCCGTCGCCTCTATTATCCTGTTTTTGATCTTAGCAAAGAATCCGAGGCTTTCACTCCCGCCTGCCTTTTTCATATTCATTTCGGCGCTGCGCTCCGCATTTTCGCGGGCGATGCGGAGCCTCTCTGCGGCCTCGGCTCTGCGCCTCTCGTTTTCCTTCACCTCAAAGGCGGCGGCTTTAGCTGCATTCGGGAATTTCTTCTCGTAGCGCGACAGCTTCTGCTGCCCGGCATCTTCCTCCGGCTCGTCGATCACATCTTCAAGCTCTTCTTCTTCGTCTTCGTCTTCTTCTTTCTCTTCGTCTTCCTCTTCCTCTTCGTCTTCCTCTTTGTCGTCCTCTTCGTCTTCTTCGTCCTCGGGTTCATCTTCATCTGATTCTTCGTCGGACGTTTCCTGATCCTCTTCTCTTTCCTCGTCCTCTTCCCACTCTTCCTCGTCGTCCTCATCTTCTTCGGACGCTTCGGCGCTGTAATTCGAGGTCTGATACTCAGAGAGATCAAGCTCCTCCTGGAAGGACTTTTCTTCATCATTCTCACCGGAGAATTCTACAACGAAGCTCTCTTCCTCTTTCTTTTCAAGAGAAATCTCCTTCTTTTCGGACCTGTTGTCCTCGGACTTTTCTTCCGGCTCTGTACTGTCGATATTCTCCTCTTCGTCTGCTTCAAAGAGAACGTCCTCTTCCTCCTCGGAATCGTCGGTGATTTCATTCTCCGGCTCCTCCGAGATATCCTCCTTCGGATTTTCCTCCTGATCCGCCTTTTGGACATCTTCCTCCGGCTCGGACTGATCTTCTTCCTGATCCTCGTCCTCAGGCTCGTCGGCGTCAAACGCTTCTTCGCTGCTTTCCTCTTCCTCATCAACAAGAGTAAAGGAAGAAGCTATCTCTACGATGTCCTCTTTCTCCTCGGGAATATCTTCTTTTATCTCATTAATTACTTCATTATCCTCATCAGCGTTTTCGGTTTTCTCACCTTCGGAGTTATCCTCCGCCGCGGCAGGCTCGCCGAAGTGCATGATCTCGCTAATATCCTTTTCGATCTGAGCCTCGGCTTGTGTGAGGTCGTTTATCTCCGACTCTTCCTCGCTCTTTTCCGGATCCGATACATCATCCGCCGGTGTATCGTTTTCCTCGGCTTCCTCCGGCTCCGATTTTTCCTCTTCCGTTGCAGCTTCCCTTTTATCCCCGAACAGATCTACATGGATAAGGCTGCGCGGCTGATAATATTCAAAGAGGTCTTCGTCGTAAGCCGTTTGCTCCGGCTCGTTCTGAGCTTCCTGCTTTTGAGGCTCCTCCTCTACCTCTTTTTCTTCCTTTTTAATCTTTTCCTTTACGCCGAATTCCTTCTCCTCCTCGTCGCTCGGTTCGGCGTTGAAGAAGCTCATTATCTCCTCATTCTCCATATCTTCCTCGGAGACAGGCTTTTCTTCCGGCTTTTCCGGTTCATCCTGCGTAAAGATATCTACGTGGATCTGATCCTCCGATTCGGGATAATAAACATGATCCACCTGAGTAGTCTTTGTAAGTTTATGATATACAGGCTCTCTTTTTTCCGGGAGATTGTTATTCTTTTCCTGTTTTATTTTGTCCTCGGGAGTGCTGCTGAAAATATCCTCAACATTTCCGCTGCTGCGGTAGCTCTCTGTAAAACCGAATTGGTAGCTTACAGGCTCCTCCTCCTCGTCTTCGTCAAAGCCCTCGTTGTAATCGTCCGTAACCTCATTTTCTTCACCGAGATTGCTTCCGGAGTAATCCCCCATCACGCTCCAGGAGCGTTCGCTGAGATCGTCGTCCTTTTCCTCTTCCTCAATATTGCCTGAAGAAGTTTCGGGCTGCTCGTCGTCGTCAACTATTACGTATGTTTTGATAAAATTGCTGAATTTGCTTTTGAACGAACCATTGTTCTTTCCCATCTGATCCGGCTCCTCTTGCCTTTTCTTTTCTTCTCTCTGTTTCTTCTCTTTTTGATTCTTTTGCTTCTCTTTGCTTGAAGGGGCAGACTGCTTTATCTTCTGCACGGGAATGCGCGCTCTTTCTCCCTTGATCGGCTCCAGAAAAAAGAAAACCGGAGTCAGGAAGAAAAACACGATGAACGGTATCAGCACAAGCACGCACGCGAGTATAAGGTTCTTCATGATATTGAGCTTGAAAAGAAGCAGCGCTGCACCGATCGCAATCACAAGTACCGCCGCAGTGGGTATATATATCTTCTTGCTGTAAGAAATATTGGAGTTTGTGTTGCAGCGGGGGCAGGTGTGTTCTCCGCTGTTGATCTCCGACAAAGCCCCGAAATACGAGACCTTTTCACCGCAGTAGGGACATTTTCTTATATTCTTGCCCATAGTAGATTTCCTTTCGGATCATTATTCCTGTCACGCCGAGGCGGCGTACCGCCTGAGAAGCGTCTGAGACGAAAGCTGACTTACATAAACCTTGACCTGACCGTCCTCATACGCCGAGACGAAAGATCTCGGAAGCTCCTGAGACACGGTCACAACACGCCCCTCGCGCTCAGCAAGCGCAAGATAATTTCTCGTGTGCTTAGAAACCGTAGAGGTGTCGAGATCGAAAATCCCGATGACCGATCTTTTCAGTATCACGACGTCCGATCCAAGATGAAGATACATGACTTACCTCTTCAAAATTTACTTGTTTTTCGCCAGAATGCCCCGTATGAGGTTTTAGGCTCAAAACTGCAAAAACTCTATTTTACATTATATCATATTTAAACGGCTTTGTGGGCGATTCTACGAAATTTTTTCAAAAAATTTTTTATTTTTTAAAAAAAATCTTTCTATAACACGCCTTCCGGAAAAAAACGGTGAGTTTTCCACACTTTCAATGATTCATTGAGGAAAACTATTGATTTTCGCCGTCTTTTTCGTCTGATTCTATCCTTCCTGCGCTCACTCTGAAAGCGCTGCCCTCTCTGAGCCTTTCAACGGACGCCGCCTCACAGCACGTTATAAACACCTGGCGGTCTCCGATCTCGTTGAGAAGAAATTCCTGCCTTGAGGAATCAAGCTCGCTGAGCACATCATCGAGCAAAACGAGAGGTTCCTCCGAGACAGACAGCTTGATAAGCTCCTCCTCAGCGATTTTAAGCGAGAGAACGCAGCTTCTCTGCTGCCCCTGAGAGCCGAAAACACGCACACTTTCGCCGTTGATCCTGATGTCTATATCGTCTCGGTGAGGGCCGATCGTTGTAAATCCTGCCAGGATGTCGTCGCGGCGGTGCTGCTTCATGTATTCCAGCATATAGTCGCGCGCCTCCTCGGCAGATTTTCTGTTTTCAGAGGGAATAGAGCTTGAATACGACACCTCGAGCTGCTCCCTGCCGTTTGAAATTCCGCTGTGGTAGCGGGCCGCACACTGACCTAGCCGCTTTACGTATTTCATGCGGATCCTGACGATTGAAGCTCCGAGAGACGCAAGACGTATATCCCACGCCTCCAGCGTATCGAGAAGCTCGGAGTGGGAGGGGATATCCTTCAAAAGAGTGTTTCTCTGAGCGAGAGTCCTTTTGTATTCCGAAAGGACGTCCTTGTAGCTCGGCTTGATCTGGCACACAGCTCCGTCAATGAAGCTCCTGCGCTCGGCAGGTCCGCTTTTAATGAGCGAAAGATGCTCCGGCGAAAAAACGACGGCGCACAGTTTTCCGAGCAGAGCTGACGCTCCCGTCTGCTTCACTCCGTTCAGAAACGCCTCTTTTTTTCCTTTCGTGTATACGATCTCGGCAGACTGAGTTCTTCCCTCCGAGAAAAATTCTGCGTGCAGCTTTGCAAATTCGCTGCCGAAGCGCACAAGCTCGCTGTCCTTCGCTCCGCGAAAGCTCCTGTTGCCGCTCAAAAGCCAGATCGCCTCAAGAAGATTCGTCTTTCCCTGAGCGTTCGTGCCGTATATCACATTGACGCCGGGGCAGGGGCGTATCTCGCCGTCCTCAAGGTTGCGAAAGCCCTCAAACCTAAGAGAATCCACTCTCATTTAGCGCACACCTCAAGCACTATCCCGTTGCACTCGGCGCAGTCTCCCGGGCGCATTTTCTTTCCTCTCATCGTGCAGACCTCGCCGTTCACCCTGACGCCGCCGTTCTGAACGAGCATTTTCGCCTGACCTCCCGTACCGAAGCCGCCGATCTTGAGCAGGCTGTCGAGCTTAATAAACTCGGTATCAATATATATTTTTTCGGTCTTCAAAATTATACCACCCTTTAAGAGTTTTGCGACTTATCTCTGATTTTTATGATCCGCCGAGGATCATATTCTCATAGGTACAACGAGGATCAGGAAGCTGTCTCCGCTGACCGGAAGTATTTTAAGCGGTCTGTTTGGACCGTTGAATTCAAAGACAAGCTCGTCCGCTTCTACGTTTTTAACAGCGTCGAGCATATATCGGTTATTAAAGCCGATCTCGATCTCCTCGCCGTCGAAGCCGAGGTTGATATAGTCGCTCGCTTTTCCGACAGCCGTTGTGCAGAATATTTTGATTCCGTCGTCCGCAACGATCAGGTGAACAGGCTGCTGCATCTTATCGCTCGTAAGGAGAGACATTCTCTCGACGGAGGAAATTATCTTTCTCGTCTCGATCGTAAGCCTTGTGGCGGAGCCCTTCGGAATAGTATCCTTGTAGCTCACATATTTGCCCTCGATAAGCCTTGAAACTACGGAGTAGCCCTCTATCTTGAAAACGGCGTGCTTTTTTCCGACGACGACGGTTATGTGGCTGTCGTCGTCGCAGTTTATTTTGAGAAGCTCGCCGAGTGTTTTTTTCGGGAGTATAAATTCAAATTTGCCGTCGAAGTCGATTTTTTCTCTGCGGACGGACATACGGAAGCCGTCAATGGAAACGATGTTGAGGTATCCGCCGTCAACATCAAAGAGAGAACCCATGAGCGCAGGCTTCGCGGGGTTGTCGCTGATCGCGTAGAATGTATCGCGGATCATATTTTTAAGAGAGCCTGCCTCGATCGTAAACGTCTGGAGCGTATCGAAGCTCGGAAGCTCGGGATATTCATACGACGATATACCGATGATCTGATAATCGGCAACGCCGGAATTAACGTAAGCGAGCAGCTTGTCGTCCGTCTCGAGCGTTATTATCTCGTCCGGCATACGCTTTACGATCTCCGAGAAAAGGCGCGCGCTCAGAACTATATCGCCCTCTTCAACAACACTTGCGGGAATCTCCGTGGTGATACCTATATCGAGATCATAACCGCAGAGTACGGCGGACGAACCGTGTGCCTTTATAAGTATTCCTTCAAGAGAAGGGTTAGAGCTTTTTGTGGATACGGCTCTCTGAACTGTCGTTACGGCAGACACGAGCTCTGTTTGATTAAATACAGCCTTCATTCGCAGCAGCTTCCTTTCGATTCTTTGTAGCTTTATAAATGTTGTTCGCTTTTTTTCTCTGATCGGCAAAAATTTCTCGGAACGATCAAGGGTGAAGCGATCTCCTTAAAAAGAGATATAAATATATAGTTTAAATAGTAGTAGTAGTAGGGGGCAAGGAAAAGTGGAAACACGGCAAAAACGCCGATGAGATCTACGAAAGAGATATGCAGTGATTTTTCACTTATATCCATACTGTTCACAGTCTTCCTTGCGGTGATGTGGAAAATGTTGATAAGTCTATGTGGAATGTTATGGAAATGAGGAAAAATATTCCGGTTTGGTTCCTTTAGAAATCGAACACTTTATGAATTAAATGTGAACGATTGAAAATTTGATGTTATTGTATATATAAATATGAAAAGGGAATGGGGGACAGCATTTTTTTCGGACTTCCTTCTTCGCCCCGGATAGGCGAGGGGGAGCTGAAAACAATCGCTGCCAATGTGTATTTTACGGAAAAAATCCCCTATTCAAATGGTTTCTCTCCTGTGCCTCCGGCTGCCTGTTTTTAAAAGCAGGGCATAAAAACTTCGGACAGAGAGGCTTTGAGCGTACCGGAGTGATTCTTATTCAAGTCAGGCAAAAATATCACATATCCTGAATATTCTTGATAATATCCTCGACTGTTTCCTTTAAGCGGATATCCTTTTCGAGCTTCTTTTCCATTTCCTGATTTGTGTAGACGATCGTCGAATAATGTCTTCCGCCGAATTCCTCGCCGATTGCCGTCATTGAAAGCCCCGTTACCTGGCGTACTATGTAGATAGCGACGTGACGGGCGTTAGAGAGATTTGCGCGTCTGTTTTTGACGGAGCGAATATCCTCCGGGCTTACGCCGTACGTTCTCGCTACCTCCTCTATGATTTTCTCTACCGTCACCGGCACGGGAACGTCGTTCGTCTGAACGTCCGATATGACCTCCTGCGCTATCGCGATAGACGGCTTTTCTCCGTTGAGGTAGCTTTTTGCCTTTATCTTCTTTACAACGCCCTCGAGCTGGCGAACGTTCGTTTTCAGCTTGTTTGCGATATATTCGCAGATGTCGTCCGGAATGTCAAAATCAAGAGATTCCGCCTTGCTCTTTAGTATAGCGATGCGCGTCTCGATATCCGGCGGCTGAATGTCGGCGATAAGTCCCCATTCAAATCGCGTGCGGAGACGCTCCTCGAGTGTTTTTATCTCCTTCGGAGGACGGTCGGACGTCAGAACGATCTGCTTCTTCGCTTCGTAAAGAGCGTTGAAGGTGTGGAAGAATTCCTCCTGAGTAGATTCCTTGCCGCCGATAAACTGAACGTCGTCTACGAGCAGTACGTCGGCATTTCTGTATTTCTGGCGGAATTCAGCCTGATTTACGCGGCGCAGCGACTCGACTATCTCATTTGTAAAGTCGTCTCCCTTGACGTAAGCAATCTTCATATCGGGATTGTTGCTGAGCACCTCGTTGCGGATAGCGTGGAGAAGGTGAGTTTTTCCTAGACCGGAGTTGCCGTAGATAAACAGCGGATTGTAAGCTCCTCCCGGATTCTGAGCGACGGCGAGCGATGCCGCATGAGCAAATTTGTTTGAAGAGCCTACGATATAGTTATCGAAGGTGAGCGGCGCGTCGTCCTCGTCCGATTTCTCCGCTTCGCTTGATTTGATCTCAGTCATTTCGACCTCCTCGGGAATGACGAGCTTGATATCAAACGTCTGTCCGAAGATCTCCGAAAATGCGTCGCGTATCAGCGAAAGGTAACAGCGTGTTACCGTTTCGCGGTGGAAGGCGTTCGGAACGAGCAGCCTGATCTGATTGATCTCAAAGTCGATATCCTTCGGCTCGATGCGGCTGATCCATGTCTGAAACGCAACCTTTGTGATCCTTTGCTTGCAGTAGTCGCAGACGAGCGGCCATGTTTCTGTAAATGAATCCATAGTCAGTGTAACCCCCAGTACATTATATATGAAACGAAAGAGAGCCTGCGGCTCGTCGTTCGCCGGACGGTGAAGCAGACCGCGAAACGGCTTAGAGAACCGAGTTTCCATGCGGGGCACACCTATCCATGATGAAATTCAACAATTAGAATTATTATATCATAAAGCGGATTTTATTTCAATAAAAAGTTGGGGTTAAAATGTGGAAAAGTGTCAGAAAAATGTCAAATAATTAAGATTCTGAGGATTTTTGGAGAATTTCGTTTTTAAGGTAACATTTTTGTTCATTTTCACGAAATTAACCTTTTGCGTTTATTTATATTGACTTTTTTCGGATTTTTGGGTAAATTAATCCTATAATACCTGTTGCCGTACCTTGAATAAAAGCGCCGTTTTTCCGCGTGGATTCGCAATATTTGAAAAAACTCTGCTTAAATCAGCGTTTTTTCTATTGACATATTGCCCGTATTTAAGGTATAATGTTAAATTGCAAGGTTGTATACCCGAAAGGAGGGGTTAGTATGCTGAGAACATATCAGCCGAAGAAGCTGCACAGAAAGAAGGAGCACGGCTTCAGAAAGAGAATGTCTGACCGCAACGGTCGTAAGGTGTTGGCTCGCCGCAGAGCTAAGGGCAGAAAGAGACTGACATACTGATCGAAGTCACTGATCCGATCATGTCCTTCAGTGTCTTCAAGAAGGATGCTCTGAATCACCTGACAGTACGCATGGTATATCTTCGCATGAAGATATACCTGTTTGGGCTGTCTTGGTTTCGCCGCATATAACGGCGGAGAGGGGTTATTATGGCTGTTCTGGAGACTATCAAAGAGAATAACACTTTCAGACGGCTGTACAGAAGCAAAAAGTGCTACGTATACCCGCAGATCGTCGTATACGCAGCAAAGAACCGCTTAGGAAAATTTCGTTACGGCATAACCACGAGCAAGAAGGTGGGCAATGCCGTTGCACGCAGCAGATGCAGAAGAGTCATAAGGGCGGCTCTTTCAGAGTACGCAGACGAGCTGTCGCAGTGCAAGGTAGGATATGACGTTGTGATCGTCGCAAGAAAGAAGACTGCGTTTGTAAAATCGACGCAGCTTGCAGAGCCGATTGGAGACAGCCTGGGAAAAGCCGGGATAATCGGGGCAAAGGCGCATGAGTGATGAGATATGAAGAAGCTGGTTATTTGGCTCATCAGATTTTATCAGAAATATATTTCCTCTAACACGGCGCCGTGCTGCCGCTTTTCTCCGACCTGCTCACATTACGGTATTGAAGCCGTCGAGCGCTTCGGCGTTATTAAGGGCGGTGCAATGACCGTCTGGCGGATCCTTAGATGTAATCCGTGGAATCCGGGCGGATACGATCCCGTTCCGGAGAAAAAAGATAAGAAGATCAAGCGACATAAGTTTATTGAATATAAAGACGAAAAGAATACGGAAAAGAAATCATAATTGATCGCTGCCGATCTGAGATGTTGAACTAATCTATTATGCGGTATATTATTTTGTGTGTAAGGCGCGGTCGAAAGGGAAGTTAAATGAACGCATTATTTGAATCGTTAGGCTATGTCTTCGGATATTTGCTTTGGTTTGCTTACGGTCTGGTGAAGAATTTCGCGGTAGCGATCCTTATCTTCACTGTGATCCTCAGAGCGCTCCAGTTCCCGCTTCAGATCAAAAGCCAGAAATCTATGGCAGGGACGATGCGCCTGCAGAAAAAGCAGCAGGAGATACAGGAGAAATACGGAAAAGACCGCGAAAAGGTCAACGAAGAGCTTTCAAAGCTCTATGAGAAGGAAAACGTCAGCCCGACGAGCGGCTGCATGACGTCATTCATACCGATGTTCCTTCTTTTGGGAGTATACTACTCCATCAGAAATCCGCTTACAAACACGCTGCATATAGCGAAGGACAGCGTAAACGCGGCTCTCGGCTTTGCAAAGGGGCTTCCGGTTGTCGGAAGCAGCATCGAGGGCTACTACGGTCAGATCAGCTTTATGAGCCTTTACCCGGACGTTAAGAACAACGCCGAGTTTCTCGCTCACACAGGCTTTTCCGACGCAGACATCGCAAAGCTCGACTCTTTTGCGGAGGGCTTTAAGATGTTCGGCCTCAACCTTCTTGATATGCCGAACTCTCACGGACTTTGGTCGGTATTCATTCTTTTCCCGATCCTCTGCTTCGCGACGAGCTTCGCTACTACGTTCGTCTCAATGAAGATGAACGGTCAGTCCCTGAGCCTCAAGGGGCAGCAGGGCTGCATGAACTCGATGTTCCTTCTTATGCCTCTTATGTCGGCATGGATCTCATACACCGTTCCGGCGGCTATCGGTCTTTACTGGATCTATTCGAGTATCATTGGTTTTATCACAACAATTATTATACATAAATTTTACAATGCACAAGCTCTCACCGCTCTGGATGAGGCGAGGCGCATTGCATATCTCGAAGAAAACGAAATTTCGGTCAGGCGTGCCGTCAAAGCGTACAGCGCGACCGAAAAGCCCGTGCTTGCAAAGAAGCCGCAGGGAAGCGGCAACAGGAAGAAAAAGAAAAAGTAATTACTGCCTTTGCAGTATGTAAAGAGAGGTGTCAAGTGTGATTAAAGAATCTTTTGGAAAAGGTGACACGATAGAAGAGGCTTTGGCGCTCGCTTGTGAAGAGCTTGGCGTTGAGCCGGAAGCAGTGGAATACGAGGTTATCAAGGAGCCTAAGGAGAAGAAATTCGGTATTTTCGGCGGAAGCCCTGCTGAGGTGCGCGCTTACATTACCGTTACTCCCGCTTCCGCAGCGGAGGATTACGTAAAGAAAATACTCAAATGTATGGGGCTTGATGATATTGAGACAAGCATCACCGAGGGCGATAATACGGCTGAGATCAACCTTACGGGCGAAGATGTCGGCTTCGTTATCGGCAGACGCGGAGAGACTCTTGACGCGCTGCAGTATCTCGCCGGTCTTGTTGCGAATCATGTTGACAATCAGTATTACAGGATCACGATAAACACCGGCAATTACAGAGAGAAGCGCGAGGAAACTCTCAGCAGACTCGGAAAGAAGCTGGCTATCAAAGCGGTTAAGATGGGCAAGAACGTAAATCTCGAGCCGATGAACCCGTATGAGAGAAGGATCATTCACACGGCAGTTCAGCAGGTAAACGGAGCGATCTCGTTCTCCGAGGGCGAGGATCTTGAGCGTCATGTAGTAATAGCTCCCGATCCGAAGAACCCTGTAAAGCCGAGAAGAAATTACCGCGACAAGCGTCAGGGCGGACGCGGCGGCAAGGGCGGCAGAAGAAATGACCGCAGCGGTTACAGAAAGACGACTCCCTACAAGGAGAACTTCGAGCGCAAGCCGTATCAGAACCGCTACAACAAGCCCGTTGACGACGAGATGATCACAACTCCGTCCTCAACTTTGAGCCAGAGAAGCCCGATCGAAAAGGCAGGACTTCCGCTCTTCTCAAAGATCGAGAAGAAGCCGATCGACGAATAAAGAATAATTAACTCCCTCGTTTTTCGGGAGCAGAAAAAAGCGAAGGATATGATGCCTTCGCTTTTCTTATTATTGATTTTGAGGTGGGCATCGTACAATGAAAGAAAAAAATAGTTTCATGAAAATAAGATATATAAACTTTATTACAGCTTATATTATTTTATTTATTGTTTCTGTCTCAGCCTGCGTTCTCATTAAATGCGGTATCGGCTCCGATATGTCAGATGTAACCGAGGTGCTGATTATTTTCTTGTTGTCGTTTGCAGTATCTCTTTTATTTTTTTCGATCATAGCGGGAATAGTTTTCGGGATACTTGCGCTGGTAAACTTATCAATACAGATGGGGATCAGGAAAAAGAACAGCGTACACAGAAAGTTACTGAAGTTAAAATTAATGATTATCTTTTCGGTTGTTTATGTTTTTTCCCTGATATTTGCTGTTGCTATGAATCTGGGGATAAGGTAATATATGAATGTATGATTGTACAGGTTAATTGGATAGCTTTTTCCGCCTTGGAGCGGCGGATTGCGGCTTTTCAGAGGTCTGTTACTTAGGGGCATTTTCTGCCAAAATGCCCCTCTTCCAAAAACAGTCCACCGGACTGTTTTTGAAATTCACCCCTAAAAGGGCTTGGCCATAGCCTCCGGCGGCCAGCTTTTTTGTAAAAAAGCTGGGCAAAAAACTTTTAGTTAATCGGCTTCGAGAAGGTCGATAGTTCGTTGTTTCGAGCGCGGCGAAATGTTATTATCCGAAAAATCAAACATCGGAACTGCCTGCGGCCGCTTGGCCGCCTGGGCAAAAAACTTTTAGTTATAAGGCTTCGAGAAGGTCGAAAGTTTTTTGTTTCAGGCGCGGCGAAATGCCATTATCTGAAAAATCAAACATCGGAACTGTCAGCGGATACCATCCGCCCGCCGGAACTGTCAGCGGATACTATCCGCCCGCAGGAACTGATGTGTGATAAATTATAATATTATTTATATATAATATTTATTGGTGATATTATGAATATTGATTATCAAAATACTATTGCTGCTATATCGACTCCGACGGGTGTCGGCGGTATCAGCGTAATAAGAATTTCCGGCGAGAATGCTGTTGAGATTGCCGATTCTGTATTTCAATCCGTCAGCGGCAGACATATCTCGGATATTAAGGGATATACAGCGCTGTTTGGAAAGGTCTGTGATGAAGGTGAAGCGATCGACGAGGCTGTTGTAACCTTATTCAAAGCGCCTCACAGCTATACCGGCGAGGACGTTGTCGAGATATCGTGTCACGGCGGTATGTACATAACTAACCGTGTTCTCAGGTCTGTTCTGAAGGCAGGAGCCGTTCTTGCAGGGCCGGGGGAATTTACGGAGCGAGCCTTCATCAACGGCAAGATTGACCTGACCGAATCTGAGGCAGTGATGGATCTGATATCGGCAAAGGGGAGAGCGGCGGCGCGTTCTGCACTCGGGATCAAGGAAGGCAGATTGAGAGCGGAGATCGACTCCGTGAAAGCTCTTTTGATCGACGACGCGGCTCATCTTTCCGCTTGGGCTGATTATCCCGAGGAGGATATACCCGAGGTGAGCAGCGACTCACTTTTCCACAATCTTACGGAAGCCTGTGGAAAACTCGACGCTCTTTTAAAAAGCTACGACAGCGGCCGCGCCGTAAAGCAGGGGATAGACACGCTGATTATCGGCAAGCCGAACGTCGGAAAATCTACTCTTATGAATCTTCTTGCAGGAGTGCAGAAGAGCATCGTAACAGATATTCCCGGTACGACGAGAGATATCATTGAGGAGACAGTCGTCATTGGCAGCGCCGTTCTTATTCTTTCGGACACCGCCGGGCTGCGCGATTCGGACGATCCCATCGAACGGATAGGCGTGGAGCTTGTGAAAAAGAGGTTATCCTCGTGCGGTCTTGCTCTCGCTGTATTTGACGCCTCTCGTCCTCTTGATGAGAACGATCACAATATGCTTGATCTTCTCGGAGACGTTCCGAGCATCGCTATCATCAATAAAAATGATCTTGAATGCGTCGTCGATACCGATCTGATAGAATCGAAGGCTAAGAAGACTGTTTATATTTCGGCGTCGAGCGGCGACGGCATCGACCGTCTCACACAGGCTGTCGAGGAGATAACGGGAGCAGCCACTTTCGACGAGAACGCCGCCGTGCTTTCAAACGAGAGGCAGTATCAATGCGTGATGAGAGCTGCGGAGCCTCTTCACGAGGCGCTGAAAGCCGTTGAAGACGGAGTAACTCTCGATGCCGTCACGGTACTTATCGAGGAAGCTATCCAGAATCTTCTTGAGCTTACGGGCGAAAGAGCGAGCGATACGATAGTACACAGCGTATTCTCAAAATTCTGTGTTGGAAAATAATGGGGTGGACTAATTGAGCTATTTTGCAGGAAAATATGATATTGCGGTAATAGGCGCCGGTCACGCCGGTATTGAGGCAGCTCTTTCAGCGGCAAGGCTCGGCTGCAAAACTGTTGTATTTACAATAAACATGGACGCCGTCGGCAACTGCCCGTGCAACCCGTCGATCGGCGGCACGGCAAAGGGACATCTTGTCCGCGAGATAGACGCACTCGGCGGCGAAATGGGGAAGACGGCGGACGAATGTATGCTCCAGATGCGTATGCTGAACCGCGGCAAGGGGCCTGCCGTTCACTCTCTTCGCGCGCAGATAGACCGCCGCAAATACAGCGAGGTCATGAAGCACAAGCTGGAAACTCAGGAAAATTTGGAGCTTCACCAGGCGGAGATCGTATCCGTCAAGGAGTTCGGAGATCACTGGGAGCTTGAAACGCGCATGGGTGCGCGCTATGAATTCAAGGCTGTGATAATCGCGACGGGTACGTACCTTGGCGGCAGAATATTTGTGGGTGAGGTTTCTTACGAGAGCGGTCCTGACGGTATCTTCCCGGCGACATTCCTCGGGCAGTCTCTTAAAGATCTCGGAATATCCCTTCGCCGTTTTAAGACGGGTACGCCTGCGCGCGTCCTTCGTTCGAGCATAGATTTTTCCGAACTTGAGGTTCAAGCAGGAGACGAGCCTGTTGTACCTTTTTCATATGAGACTAAAGATCAGCTTGAAAACAAGGTTGTTTGTCACGTAAGCTGGACGAATGAAAAAACGAAGAAGATAATTCTCGACAACATCAACCGTTCGCCTCTTTTCAGCGGAATGATACATGGTGTAGGTCCGCGATACTGTCCGAGCATTGAGGACAAGATCGTGCGCTTTGCTGACAAGGAGCGTCATCAGCTATTCATTGAGCCGTGCGGAGAAAACACGGAGGAGATGTATCTCCAGGGAATGTCATCCTCTTTGCCGGAGGAGGTACAGCTTAAATTCTACCATTCGATAAAAGGGCTTGAAAATGTCATTATGATGCGCTGTGCATATGCGATCGAATACGACTGCGCCGATCCGCTCCAGATGGACAACACTCTTGAATTTATGGATCACCCCGGTCTGTACGGCGCAGGTCAGTTCAACGGTTCATCGGGGTATGAGGAAGCTGCGGCTCAGGGGCTTGTTGCCGGTATCAACGCTGCTCTTAAAATAAAAGGCGAGGAGCCTATGATACTCGACAGAGCAGGATCATACATCGGAACTCTTGTGGACGATCTTGTGACGAAGGGAGCAAACGATCCTTACAGAATGATGACGTCGCGCAGCGAATATCGTCTTATTCTCCGGCAGGATAATGCCGACGAGCGCATGACTCCGATCGGCAGAGGAGTGGGGCTGATCTCAGATGAAAGATATGAAAGATTTCTCAAAAAGCAGGAGCTGAAAGCCCTTGAATTAAAGAGGATAAGAAGCACCGTTATCGCTCCTTGCGAGAAGGTAAACGAGCTGCTTGTTTCACGTGAAACATCTCCGATCACCTCGGGAGTGAAGCTCGCCGACCTTATCAAGCGCCCTCAGCTCTCTTACGAGGCGCTTGAAAGTATTGATACAGACCGCCCTTCTCTTGATCCGAATATCTTTGAGCAGATAGAGGTAGAGGTAAAGTACGAGGGCTACATCAAAAAACAGCTTGCACAGGTCGAGCAGATGAGAAGGCTGGAGAAGAAGGTTCTTCCCTCGGACATAGATTACAGAAGCGTTCGGGGGCTTCGTCTTGAAGCTCAGGAAAAGCTGAACCGTGTTCATCCGACTAATTTAGGTCAGGCGAGCCGTATCTCCGGCGTAAGCCCTGCTGATATCAGCGTACTTGTTATATGGATGTCGAAAGGCGGAGCGTATGAAAAGATTGATTGATTACGGGAAAAGCATAGGCGTGGAACTTGACGACACTGCTGTACAGCGGTTTGAAGCGTATATGAAGCTCGTACTGGAATGGAACGAGAGAATTAATCTGACCTCGATCACAGACAGAGACGAATTTATTATCAAGCATTTCTGCGACAGCGTTTCTCTTCTTGGCAATGTAGAACTAAAAAAAGGAGCGCGTGTTATTGACATAGGTACGGGGGCAGGCTTTCCGGCTATCCCTTTAAAAATTGCAAGGCCCGATCTCAATATCACGATGCTTGACAGCCTTAACAAAAGGCTCGTGTTTATAAAAAATCACGTTCTTCCGGATCTTGGTCTTGAAGCGGAGGTTATTCACGCGAGGGCTGAGGAGCTTTCAAAAGAGAAGCCTTACCGCGAGAGTTACGACGCAGCCGTCAGCCGCGCCGTGGCAAATCTATCCTCGCTCAGTGAATACTGTATCCCGTTTGTCAGGGTAGGGGGGATATTTGCGGCGATGAAGGGGCCGGACTGCGACGAAGAGCTTGAAGCGGCGCGAGGAGCGATAAGCACGCTTGGCGGAAATTGTATAGACGTCAGGCGCTTTGAGCTTCCCGACAAAAGCACTCGCTGCATTGCCGTTATAAAAAAAGAAAAAGCCACGCCTGCGAAATATCCGCGGCGCGGCGTAAAGATAAGCAAATCTCCGCTGTAATGAAAGTGCCAATCGGTTATCCGATCGGCACTCTATTTTCATTATTTTCTCTCCGCTTTGGAGCGGCTTATCGAGAATACTTTTTGCCGCCTTGGAGCGGTTTATCGAGAATATTTTTTGCCGCCTTGGAGCGGCGGAAAGCGGCTTTTCAGAGGTCTGTTACTCAGGGGCATTTTCTGCCAAAATGCCCCTCTTCCAAAAACAGTCCACCGGACTGTTTTTGAAATTCACCCCTAAAAGGGCTTGGAGTATAGCCTCCGGCGGCCAGCTTTTTTGTAAAAAAGCTGGGCAAAAAACTTTTAGTTATAAGGCTTCGAGAAAGTAGAAAGTGTTTTGTTTCAGGCGCGGCAAAATGTTATTATCCGAAAAATCAAACAGCGGAATATTCAATTTTTCTTTTTGAACAATCTGATTATCAATATGATCCATAGTATGGGAATAACCACAGCGAGGATCTTAAAAAGCAGAAGAGTACTGTCATCAATTTTTGCAATGTAATCCGTTGGCTTATCGGGATTGACATAGATTTTAATAACCTCGCCTTCCGTGCGCTTAGAGGTTACGGAATCGTGCTTTACTATCTTTTCGCCGTTGTAGGTGTACGTCAGATCAAATTCGTATACTTCTCTCGTTTCCTGGTCGCCGTTATCATCATAGCCTACGATATCGGTGCGGTGAGAGACGTTGCTTACGACGCCGGATACCAGGTCGTAATTCTTTTCGGCATTAATAAATATATATGATGTGCCGGCGAAGGATAATTCAAAAAATCCCAGTAAAACAGTAAGAGTAATGAATAAGGTCGCCTTCGCGAAGCATCCCTTTCCCTTTGACTGATTAACAGGCTGTGTGCTGTAAGCGTTTGTATAACCGGAAACAGAGGGAGCATTGTTCGCGGCGTACTGCTGATTGTTCATATTGTACGCCTGCTGCCAGTTGTACATCTGCTGCTGATTATACATCTGCTGCTGATTGTACGCCTGCTGTTGGTACTGATTCATCGTATTGACCTGCTGCATATTCGGAAGCTCTGTGTATTCGATCGCTTCCTGCGGTACACTTGTAGCGAGTGTCTGTTCAAGGTTCTGAAATCCTGTCTTTAGCATTATGAACTGCGTTACCAGGTAATGCACAAGCATCGCTATGCCGAGAATGATCGACGATATCACTACGACGGGCTTCACCCAACCGGGAAGCTCGATGCTCAAAAGCTCCGGTACCTTTGATAACATCTTCGATAAAATGATCGGCAATGCGATAATAAGGACAAGACGAAAAATGACTCCGCGAATTATCTTGAAGGTCATTTTTTGAAGAGGATTTTGGTTCTGAAAGCTGTCGTTCGTTGCCATACGAGCACCTCCCTAATAATATATTATCATTATAGTATAATCCATTATTTAAGTCAATCGTGATGATGCTTGAAAATTTTTTAACGGTCCACGCTTCGACAAATAACGAGCATACCTTGTGATATAATAGTATCACCGACGAAACGCAGGTGAGCTTATGGAGAAGACAGTCAAGGCCGAGAGCAGGATCGTGATGATACCGATATTCCGCATTTCCGGCGATCCTTCTGTCATAAGACAAAGCTACTCGCGAAAGCAGCTCGTTTCCCTCTCAAAAAGCATAGAGCGCAACGGGATATTGCAGCCTATAACAGTCCGCGATATCTCCATGTATGATTTTGAGCTTGTATCGGGGGAGAGAAGGTTACGCGCTGCCGTTATGGCAGGGCTTACGGTCGTTCCCTGTATCGTGATACACTGCACGCGCAGACAGTCCGCCGTGTACAGGCTCGTTGAAAATATCCAGCGCGAAAGCGCGGACTGCTTCAAGCTCTCCGAATCGCTAAAGACACTCATGGAAGTATACGGGTTTTCAAGCGAACAGGCGGCGGCGCAGCTTGGAGTGAGCGAAAAAAGAATAGGTGAATACCTCAGTATCCTGCAATTTACGCCGCGCGAAAGACAGATCCTTGAAATTGAAGATGTAACATTTTCTCAGATGATCCAGATAATAAGGATCGAAGACAGGTCTCAGCGCAGACGAGTGATATCAAAGGTCGTAAAGGGAGAGCTGACCGACGCCGAGACGCAGGCGCTCGTGAGCAGCGTCATAAACGCCCAGCCGCCTGTACAAAAGCTGATAGTTAAGGATATCAGGCTTTTCTGCAACACGATAGAGCGCGCCGTCGCCACAATGAGGCGATCCGGCATAGAAGCGGTACTGGAGAGAAAAGAAAGCGGCGAAAATGTAGAGTTTAGAATAACTATTCCCAAAATACATAAATAATTGCAGGAAGACGAAACTATAATTTTAAAAACTTCACTGCATAAAAAAGCGTACTCCTCATTATCCATATACACATTTCTTCATACCCCAATTCACCGTTTTCGCGGTGAAGCAGAAGGTCCGGGCTGCACACCCGGACTTTTTGTTTTTGTAAAACTGTTAAACAATGTTTCACGTGAAACAAAGATACAAAAAAATTGCAAAACCCCTTTTCATAACGTCCTTTAAATGATATAATAATGATTGTGAAGAAAAGAAAGAAAGGATCGTAAACGATCATGGGAAAAATTATTGCAATAGCGAATCAGAAGGGCGGCGTCGGGAAGACTACGACAGCCGTGAATCTTTCCGCCGGGCTTGGAATGCTCGGAAAAAAGGTGCTTCTGGTTGATATAGATCCGCAGGGCAATGCCACGAGCGGCGTCGGGATCGACAAGAGGGCAACGCAGCACAGTACATACGATATCTTCGTTGAGGGGCTGAGCGGCAAGGATACAGTCGTCAGAACTTCCTTTGAAAATCTTGATCTTCTCCCTTCAAGCCTCGATCTCGCTGCCGCAGAGCTTGAGATCGCGGACAAGAAGCACCGCGAGGCAATCCTTAAAAACGCCGTAATACCGATGAGAGGCAGCTACGACTATATAATCATCGACTGTCCGCCGTCTCTCGGTCTCGTTACGGTGAACGCACTCTGTCTTTGCGACACTATACTCGTTCCGATACAGTGTGAGTATTACGCTCTCGAAGGTCTGTCTCAGCTCATGAACACGGTGCGCCGCGTGAAAAGGCAGTACAATGAGCATATTGAGATCGAGAGTGTGCTTCTTACAATGTACGACGGAAGGCTCAACCTTACTCAGCAGGTTGTCGAGGAGGTAAAGCGCTTCTTCCCGAGAAAGGTGTTCAATACGGTGATACCGCGTTCCGTCCGCCTGAGCGAAGCCCCCAGCTTCGGCACGCCGATCATGTATTACGACAGATCAGGCAAGGGCAGCGCCGCTTATCTCGACCTTGCGAGGGAGATAATAGGTAAAAACTAATTATACAACATCAAAATTACATACCGAAAAAAGAGGTGACAGATATGGCAATGAAAAAAGGAGGGCTTGGAAGAGGATTGAGCGAGATCTTTCTCCAGAATGAGAGTGAGGATCATAACAGCACGGTAACGCTTAAAATATCGGAGATCGAGCCGAACAAAAACCAGCCGCGCAGGGAGTTTGATCCCGAGGCGCTCAAGGAGCTTTCCGATTCGATAGGTCAGCACGGAGTTATACAGCCGCTCGTCGTTCGTCCGCTTTTTGACGGCGGATATGAGATCGTGGCGGGAGAGAGGCGTTTCCGTGCGGCGAGAATGGCCGGATTGCAGGAGGTTCCCGTCGTTATCAGAGAGCTGACGGATTCGCAGTCTATGGAGCTTGCGCTGATTGAAAACCTCCAGCGCGAGGATCTTTCCGATCTGGAGCTTGCGATGGGTTATGAATCGCTTATGAAGGAGTACGGAATGACGCAGGAGCAGGTAGCGGAGACGGTGAACAAATCACGCTCCGCCGTTGCGAATACGATACGCCTTACAAAGCTGCCCGACGCAGTTAAAACGATGCTTAAAAACGGGGATATAACCTCCGGTCACGCGAGGGCGCTGCTCGGACTTAATAATCCCGAGCTTATCGAAAAAACGGCAGACGAGGTTATAGAGAACGGCCTCAGCGTCCGCGAAACGGAAAAGAGAGTACAGTTCATCAATAAACTCGAGGACGCGGATAACGAGCCTCAGCGTAAGGAGAAGCCGGATCGACGTCCGCAGTATTACCGCGAGGTAGAGCTTTCTCTTTCGGAGAGCTTTGGAAGAAAGGTTCAGGTAAACCAGAAAAACAAGAACAGCGGAACTCTCGTGCTTGAATTCTACGGAGAGGACGATCTTCGTGAATTGATGAAAAAATTCAGAGAGGATTGATTTGATGAAGCTGACGCTTGAAACGGAAAGACTTATACTTCGTCCGTTTACACCCGACGACGCGCAGGATATGTTTGAAGGCTGGGCGAGCGATCCCGAGGTCACGAAGTATCTGACTTGGGAAACTCACAAAACGATCGAGGACACAAGGTCTGTACTGGAGCTTTGGACGAAGGAATACGAGGATCCGAAGAGAATAAATTTCGCGATCGTTACGAAGGACGAGCGAAGGCTGATCGGCGGAATAGATGTCAACAGCTACGATAACGGAGTTCCCGTGATCGGCTACGATCTTTCGCGAAAATATTGGAACAATGGTTATATGACAGAAGCGTGCCGCTGTGTGCTTGATTATCTTTTTTCACAGGGATATGAAAGAGTGTGGATAGACGCCGTTGTCGAAAATACAGGCTCTAACAAAGTGATCCAAAAGTGTGGCGGAGAGCTGATGAAGACCGAGGAAGAATGCTTCAAGATGAAAAACAACAAGGTCTTTATGCTTAACAGGTATATAATAAAAAATCATAAATGAAATAAAAGGAGAAACACGACATGATCGACATTAAATTTCTGAGAGAAAACCCCGAGGCTGTAAAGGAGAATATCAGAAAAAAGTTTCAGGATAACAAGCTGCCTCTCGTTGACGAGGTGATCGAGCTTGACAATCAGCGCAGAGCGAATCAGGCAAAGGCAGACGCACTCAGAGCCGACAGAAATAAGTATTCAAAGCAGATCGGCGCACTGATGGGGCAGGGCAAGAAGGACGAGGCAGAGGAGATGAAGAAGCTCGTAACGGAGAAGTCCGAGGAGCTTGCGCGCCTTGAAGAGCTTGAAACGGAGCTTACCGAGAAGGTAACGAAGATCATGATGACTATCCCGAATATCATTGATCCGAGCGTTCCGATAGGCAAGGACGACAGCGAGAATGTAGAGGTTCAGCGCTACGGCGATCCGTTCGTTCCCGATTTCGAGATCCCCTACCACACAGATATTATGGAGAAGCTCCACGGCATTGACCTCGACAGCGCGCGCAGAGTTGCCGGCAACGGTTTCTATTATCTCATGGGTGACATCGCAAGACTTCACTCCGCAGTGATCTCATATGCGCGCGATTTCATGATCGACAGGGGCTTTACGTACTGCGTTCCTCCGTTCATGATCCGCTCGAATGTCGTTACAGGCGTTATGAGCTTTGCAGAGATGGACGCGATGATGTACAAGATTGAGGGCGAGGATCTTTATCTTATCGGAACATCGGAGCATTCGATGATCGGAAAGTTTATAGACACGGTCGTTAAGGAGGAGGAGCTTCCGAAAACGCTTACAAGCTATTCTCCCTGCTTCCGCAAGGAGAAGGGCGCTCACGGCATTGAGGAGCGCGGTGTTTACCGTATCCATCAGTTTGAGAAGCAGGAGATGATCGTGGTCTGCAAGCCTGAGGACAGCATGATGTGGTTCGACAAGCTCTGGCAGAACACAGTTGACCTGTTCCGCTCGCTCGATATCCCCGTAAGAACGCTTGAATGCTGCTCGGGAGATCTCGCAGATCTTAAGGTGAAGAGCGTCGATGTTGAGGCATGGTCGCCGCGTCAGAAAAAGTATTTTGAGGTAGGCTCCTGCTCGAACCTAGGCGACGCTCAGGCGAGAAGACTCAAGATCAGAGTAAGCGCCGGCAAGCAGAAGTATTTCGCTCACACGCTCAACAACACAGTAGTTGCACCGCCGAGAATGCTCATTGCTTTCCTTGAGAACAATCTCAACGAGGACGGCTCCGTCCGTATCCCCGAGGTGCTCAGACCGTATATGGGCGGCAAGGATATCATTAAAGCTGAATAATTTTTTCAGTTCCTGCGGGCGGATAGTATCCGCTGACAGTTCCGGCGGGCGGATGGTATCCGCTGACAGTTCCGCTGTTTGACATTGCGGATAATAACATTTTGCCGCGCTTGAAACAACGAACTGTCAATTTGCTAAAAGCTGATTAACTAAAAGTTTTTTGCCCAGGCGGCCAAGCGGCCGCAGGCAGTTCCGCTGCTTGTCTTTGTCAAATAAAACACACCGCCGCGCTTAAAACAACGAACTGTCAATTTGCTAAAAGCTGATTAACTAAAAGTTTTTTGCCCAGCTTTTTTACAAAAAAGCTGGCCGCCGGAGGCTATGCCCAAGCCCTTTTAGGGGTGAATTTCAAAAACAGTCCGGTGGACTGTTTTTGG
>CADAYJ010000007.1 GCA_902792115.1 uncultured Ruminococcus sp.
GGGAACAGTATTTCTGTTTTTTCAATTGAGGTAATTCCCGTATTCGGAGATGCTGCCGTCCTCCAGCCCGGAAAGAAGACCGCCGGCGATCACGCCGAGCTTATCCTTGAAGATATCGACAGCGTTTCCGAGAGCGTCGCTGATAACCGGGTTCGTCGTGAGCACGGCGGTGTCGCCGGTGATCGTCAGGCTCTCGATATCGACGGAAACAAGCTCGCCGAGATCCCCTGCCTCTAGGCCGTAATGAGTCGGGAAGCGCGCCTCGGGAACCGAATTATCGGTGCAGACGAAGCTGTTGAACACGCCGAGGTTCGCGCGCGAAAGCACCGGGCAGAGCATCGAATCCGCGATCGGCAGCTTTCCGACGGAGGCGTTGGAAAACCGCATGACGATCTCGCCGTTTTCCAGCGCGACGGCGCAGTCTGCGGCGAAGCTGAATACGAGGTCGTCGCGCTTTGTACGTATGTAGCAGCGGTTTACGCCGTTCTCTTTGAAATCAAAGTATACGTCCGTGACGCAGAGCTTCCCCTCCGGAAGCTGCTCCGGTACAGAGCCGTCGATCAGATACGCGATGTACGAATTCAGCTGGCCTTCGTTGAGTCTGTATTCATTGTCAAGCAGAACGGACTTCGCCATATCGGCAGGCAGATCTCCGGACGGCTGAGCGGTGAAAACGGCGGCGTTGATGTCCGTTACCGCGAGCTTGAAGGCGATAAGCCCCAGCAGGACGGCAAACAGAATAATGACGGCAATCGTCATAAAAAATTTCTTTATTGCTTTGATATGACCTCACCCCCGTTATTTAAGCTCGGCGATCGTTACGCCTGCTTCGCCTTCGCCGTACACGCCGAGACGGAACGATTTTATATATTTGCACGTGCGAAGGTAGCGGTGTACCTCGTTTCTGAGGACGCCCGTGCCCTTGCCGTGAATGATGGTAAGCTGGTTGATATTGCTGAGAACGGCTGAGTCGATCGCCAGCTCAAGCTGCATGATCGCCTCCTGAGCCGTAAGGCCGCGGAGGTCTACGTCCGTTATCGCCTTGACGTCGAAGTTGCTTCTGTTGACTGTCGATTTTCCCGAGCGCAGGTAGCTGCCTGCCGTCTTTTTCTTGTTCTCGATAAGCCTGAGATTGTCGAGCTTCACGCGCATCTGCATGATTCCTGCCTGAACGAGCACCTTGCCCGACTTGTCGGGAAGCTCCAGCACCGTGCCGTTTTTGTCTATGTCAAATATCAAAACGTCGTCGCCGACCTTCAGCTTGCGCGGCAGGACGTAGCCCTCGTTTCTGCGCTCCGCGACGGGATCTGCCGTCTTTTCAAGCTCCTTGATCTTGCTCTTTAGAGCGGACTTATCCGACGCCTCGGACTCCGCCTTTTTGCGCGTCGCTTCGATCTCGTCGAGAAGCGAGAGCGCCTTCGCGCGCGTCTTCGTCATGAGATCCTGAGCCTGCAGGCGCGCCTGCTCGATCTCGTTCTGCGCTTGGCGGCGGACGTTTTCAAGCTCCTCCTCGGCGCGCTTCTGCGCCTTCACTGCCTTGCGGCGCGCGTTCTCGGCTGCCTGCTCCTTTCTGAGAAGCTCCTGCCTCTGAACGTCGAGCGCCGAAACGACGCTCTCAAACTCGCGGCTCTCCGTTGAGACAAGCTCCTGCGCTCTGTCCACAAGCGCCTTGTCCATACCGAGGCGAAGCGAAATCGCGAATGCGTTTGAGCGGCCGGGAACGCCGATCAGCAGCTTGTATGTCGGGCGAAGCGTTGCAACGTCGAACTCACAGCTGCCGTTCTCCACGCCGTCCGTACGCAGCGCGTACGATTTAAGCTCCGCGTAATGCGTTGTGCAGGCGACCGTCGCTCCCTTTTTGCGGAAGTCCTCAAGGATAGCCGTCGCGAGAGCCGCGCCCTCTACGGGATCGGTTCCGGCTCCAAGCTCGTCAAGAAGCACAAGGCTCTTTGAGGTGCAGTGAGAGAGAATATCTATCGTATTCGTTATGTGAGCGGAAAATGTAGAGAGAGACTGCTCGATGCTCTGCTCGTCTCCGATATCGGCGTACACGCAGTCGAAAACGCTGAGCCGGCTGTTGTCGGAGGCAGGGATCATAAATCCGCACGCTGCCATCAGCGTAAGCAGGCCGATCAGCTTGAGCGAAACCGTCTTGCCGCCGGTGTTCGGACCGGTGATGATGAGCGTATCGAAATCCTGTCCGAGGATCACGTCGGACGCGACGACCTTGTCCTTGTCGATAAGCGGGTGACGCGCCTTTTTGAGGTCGATCACGCCGTTGCCGTTCATGATGGGCAGAGTCGCCTTCATCTTGTATGCGAGGTCGGCCTTGGCAAAGATCACGTCAAGCTCGACAGCCGCAGCGACGCTGCCCGCGATGATAGATGCGTGATCGGCGACCTCGGCGCTGAGGTGCCACAGAATGCGCGCTATCTCGTCCTGCTCCTTCGATTCGAGCACCTTGATCTCGTTGTTTGCCTCGACTACTGCCATCGGCTCGACGAATATCGTCTGTCCGCTGCCGCTCGTATCGTGGACGAGCCCCGGCACGCTCCCCCGGCACTCTGCCTTTACAGGCACGACGAAGCGCCCGTTTCGCATCGTGACGATGCTCTCCTGGAGGTACTTCTGCACGACGCTCGAACGGATCATTTTATCGAGCTGGTCGCGCGCCTTTGACGACGTGAGGCGGATCTTGCGGCGGATCGCGGCAAGCTCGGGCGACGCATTATCCGAGATCTCGTCCTCGGAGATTATCGAAGAGGTTATCTTGTCCTCAAGAAATTTTGACGGCACGAGCGCGTCGAAGCGCATATCGAGCGACGTTTTCGTTGACTCGGAGCGCTTTCGCCAATCCTTCAGCGAGCGGATCACATGGAGCACGCGCGCGACCTCAAGAAGCTCGGACGCCGAGAGAGAGGCTCCCGTCCTGCTTCTTTTCAGCGCGTCGCCGATATCGGAAAGTCCGCCGAAGGACGGCGATCCGAAGCGCCCGGAGAGCATATGCGCGTCGCTCGTCTCCGAGAGCCGCCTGTTCACCTTGTCGAGGTGCTTCGAGGGCGTGAGCGCGAGCATCATACGGCGCGCCTCATCGCAGCTTGTGAGCGCCGCTGCTTTTTCGAGTATTTTGTCAAGCTCCAGCGCACGCAGGTGGCGGAGCGCTTTATTTTCGTTATCCATATATGTAATTTCTCTTTCGTATCAAATAATAACTATTGCTTTATCTGTTTGTAGAAATCGAGCGTTGTAAAGCCGCGCTCGAGCTTTGACAGCGTGTATTCCTCAGCGCAGCGCGACAGCGTCGGGAGCGCGTTAGCGGAGACGGTGAACGCAAAGAGCTTGTCGAAGTCGGAATATACGCAGTGGCGCATCGCGGCGGTGACGCCAAGCCCCGTTACGATACGTCCTGCCTTCGTTATCCCGGCGCAGTCTCCGCAGAGGAGCGTGCCGTCGCCCGGAAAGAAGCTCATTGCCTCGTGCTCATACACGGCGCATTCGGCGCAGCAGATGAGGTTCGGCATGAAGCCGCAGACTGACATCATACGCAGCTCGAAAGCCGCCTTGATCTGCTCGGCGGGCTTTGTGCCCCTGCACAGAAGGAAAAGCGAATTGAGGATAAGGCGAAGCTGCTCCTCAGAGCGCTCTCCCTCCTGAACGACGGCGCCGGCAAGCTCGCAGAAATACTGCGCGAGCGCGAGCTTTTCGACGTCAGAGCGCAGCCCGATGAAAACCTCCTTCGCGTGAGCCTCGTCAATAACGAGGCGGTCGCGCCCCTTGAAGAAGACGAACTGAGAGTACGTCAGAAGCCCTGTCGCCGTGCTTTTTGCAGTCTTGATATTCTTCGCCCCCGACGCATACGCGCGGACGACGCCGTTATCCCTCGTCAGAACGGTGACGACCTTGTCCATCTCCTTGATATTCTGCTCCTTGATGACGATCCCGTCCGTCACTATTTTCATCGTTCTTCTCCTGCGTATGCTTTGCCGCGGTATACCTGAGATAATCGGCAACGCTGCCGGTCGCTGCAAAGCTCTTCCATGCGTCGTTTTCGTTCATTTCCATCACTCCGGTCGTAATAGTCGCGGCACGACGTGCCCTTACTCATATTATACGCCGAAGGGGCGGAAATTATTTCGGAAATTTGTCAGAGTGAGATCAGGGTATTTTGACACCATGCCATCACGCACTAGTCGAAATTCGCCGGATCGTAGCCGAGCGAGCGGAGGATATCGGCTCTGTCGCGCCAGCCCTCCTTGACCTTCACCCAAAGGCGCAGATTGATCCTGCACCCGAAGAAGCGTTCCATATCCTGGCGCGCGTACGTACCGATCTTTTTGAGCATCTCGCCGCCCTTTCCGATGAGTATGCCCTTATGCGCCGCGCGTTCGCAGTAGATCGTCGCGTCCACGTCGGTGACGTCGCTGTCCTCGCGCTGCTTAAAGCGCTCGATAACGACGGCGGCGCCGTGCGGTATTTCCTTGTCGGTCAGGCGGAGTATTTTTTCTCTGACGATCTCGCCGGCGAGGATCCTGTCGGGCTGGTCGGTGAGCGCGTCGTCGTCGAAGAAGTGCATACCCTCCTCGGCCTTCTCCTCCAGCGATTTTATCAGGTCGCCGATACCGCTGCCCGTCTGCGCGGAGACGGGGACGATCGCGTCGAAGTCGCACTCTGCTGCGTACGCCGCAATTTTCTCCATAAGCACCGATTTATCCTTGAGCTTGTCAATCTTGTTGAGCGCGAGCACGGCAGGGATATGCTGCGCCCTGAAACGCTCCATGAGCTGCTTCTCCGTATCTCCGGGCAGGCGGTCGCACTCCGCGACGAGCAGGCAGGCGTCAACGCCGCCGACGGACTCCTTGACAGAGCGCACCATATACTCGCCGAGGCTGTTATGCGGCTTATGAAGGCCCGGCGTATCAATGAACACGAGCTGCACGTCGCCGTTCGTGTGTACGCCGAGGATACGGTTCCTCGTCGTCTGGGGCTTTGAAGACACGATAGCGATCTTCGTGCCGAGTATTCTGTTCATGATCGAAGACTTTCCGACGTTCGGTCTGCCGACGATCGCAATAAAGGCTGATCTCTGAGCGGACATAGCAATACCTCTCCATTATAAAAAATTTCTCCACTAATAATAATACATCAAAATCCTGATTTGTCAACTGCGGCGTGCGGTGTGCGGCGTGTCGCCGCTCACAGTTCCGGTGCGGCAATTTGCAAAACTGTAATCTGTCTCCGCGTCTGATACTGCCCACTGTTATTCTTACGCCAACCAAGTGCGGCGTGTCGCCGCTGACAGTTCCGCCGAAGCGTATTGCAAATCTATGATCTGTCTCCGCGCCTGTAACTGTTTACTATCTCCATATATTTACGATCGGGCAGGCGTCTGCGTTTTTTCGTTGAAATCGAGGGAGATATATGGTAAAATAGGATCATAACGCGAAAACGGAGGTTTACCATGACCGGATACAGACTGATAAAGAAATGCGGCTGCGCGAGGCGCGGCGAATTTGAGACCGTTCACGGAACGGTGCAGACGCCGGCGTTCATGAACGTCGCGACGTGCGGCGCGATAAAGGGCGCTGTCTCGGCACTCGACCTGAAGGATATCAAATGCCAGGTACAGCTGTGCAACACGTACCATCTCCATCTGCGCCCCGGCGACGAGAATGTCAAAAGGCTGGGCGGTCTTCACCGCTTCACGCGCTGGGACGGGCCGATACTCACGGACAGCGGCGGATTCCAGGTTTTCTCGCTTGCAAAGCTCCGCAACATCAAGGAGGAGGGCGTTACGTTCGCCTCTCACATCGACGGACACAAAATTTTCATGGGGCCGGAGGAAAGCATGAGGATACAGTCGAACCTCGGCTCGACGATCGCGATGGCGTTTGACGAATGTATCGAAAATCCTGCCGAATACGGCTACACAAAAAGGAGCTGCGAGCGCACGTACCGCTGGCTCGTCCGCTGCAGGAACGAACTTGACCGCCTCAACTCGCTGGAAGACACAATCAACCGCGAGCAGATGCTTTTCGGAATCAATCAGGGCAGCACGTACCGCGACCTTCGCATCGAGCATATGAAGCAGATCGCGCAGCTCGAGCTTCCCGGATACGCGATCGGCGGTCTTGCCGTCGGAGAGAGCACCGGGGAGATGTACGAGACGATCGAGGCGGTCGAGCCGTTCATGCCTGCCGATCGTCCGCGATACCTTATGGGCGTCGGAACGCCTGCGAATATCGTTGAGGCGGTGCGCCGCGGCATCGACATTTTCGACTGTGTGATGCCATCACGCAACGCGCGCCACGCTCACGTCTTCACGTGGGAGGGCTGCCGCAATATGCTCAACGCGAAATACGCCCTTGACGAAAGCCCGATCGACGAGCGCTGCGGCTGCCCCGTCTGCCGCAATTTCACGCGCGCCTATCTGCGCCACCTCTTCAAGAGCGGCGAGATGCTCGCGATGCGCCTCGCCGTCATGCACAACCTCTGGTTCTACAATACGCTCACAGAGGAGATACGCAAAGCGCTCGACGAGGATCGTTTCGAGGAATTTTACGCAGAAAACATCGAAAATCTCGGAAAACGTCTTTAATAGGCGTTGCATTCTTTGTGATTTGATGTTATAATATTGTTTGTCTCAATCATAAAGGCACTGAAAAGGAAAGGAAGTTTTGAAATGTTCAATAATCTTGACAGCAGCACGGGCAGTATGATACAGCTCATTCTCACTACGGTGATCCTGGTAGTCGCGTTCTATTTTGTTCTTATCCGTCCTCAGTCGAAGAAGCAGAAGGAAGAGGAGCAGATGAGAAAGGATCTTGAGATCGGCGACGAGATCACAACGATCGGCGGCATCGTCGGCAGAGTCGTGAACATCAACGACAACGATGATTCCATGATCATCGAGACCGGCGCAGACAGGACGAAGATCAAGCTCAAGAAGTGGGCGCTCTCCTCTGTGAACAACGGACAGGGCGACGAGAAGAAGAGCAAAAAAGAAGATAAGAAGTAATATTAATCGGTGCGTGGGAAAGCCCTCGCACCGATTTTTTTGCACATTCAGTTTACTCCCTGCCGTCGCGGGAACGGCTGAGCTGCCCCATCTTGTAGGCGGCGGCAAGAAGCGCCGCGATCGCTGCCGAAGCGGCTATGATCGCCGGAACGCTGCTGCGGCTTCCGCTTTCGCGGTGTTCAACCAGCTGTGCGCCGCTGCTCACGTCGGACGGCGGCTCGGCGGCCGTCTCCTCCGGCGCTGCGGAGGACGTCTTTTTCCCCGAGCCTGAGCTTTTCTTTGATGAGGCTGCCCGCGAGGATCTTGAAGCGCGCGAGGACTTAACGGATGATGAGCGCTTCGACGAGCTTTTATTCGATGATGACGACCGCGCCCTCGAGCTGCTTACGCTGCCCGTATTCTCCCCGACGCAGACGGTGCAGCCGACGGTCTCCGGCGAAACGTCCCGAAGCTCGCTGTCGAGCGCCTGAACGACCTCAACGGTGATATCGGCGTCTCCCTCCTCGTCCGGAGCGCGGAACCTGAACTGCACGGCGCCGCCCTCGGAAAGCGTCGTTTTTGAGATCAGAATAAGGTCTACGCTTGTCGCCGTATCGTTGTATGAGAAGGAGCCGTCCTGCAGCTTCCTGATATCTGTGAGCACAAGCCGACCGCCGTGACGGACGCTCACGTGGATCGCCGAGAGAGCAGGCTCGCTGCCGACGTTCAGGACAGCCGTGAACGTCTTTCCTGCCGTCACGCTCTCCGGCGCGGATACGGATATCTCCGCGGACGCCGTCAGACAAGCCGCGGCAGACAGAGCTATTATAAGAATAATGACGAGAATTCTCTTCACCTTTCCGCCTCCGATCACAAAAATCAAGCCGCCGAAAACCATTTCACGGTATTGTTTCCTTGAAGACAGGCACTCCGCCGGAAAACCGCGCGAAGTGCCTGCTGTTACTTTTTGTTTTTTACATATTTCCCGACAAACGGGACCTGCTTGTACATACCGCCGAACGCGCCGACAGCGCCTTCAAAGACGGGAATGAAAATGAGCGTAAGCATACAAGCCGTTACGGCGAGAGCGGCGACGTCATAGATTATCACGCTCAGGCCAAACAGCCAAAGTATCAGTGCGCGAAGCGCGAGAACAGCGCCGAGCGTAACGACGCCGACTATCAGCGACCAGATCAGCACAGCGACGCCCTGCCGGACGTGCGCCCTGCAGAACTTGGAATCCTTGCGCGCAAAATGAGGGATAAGAAGAAGCACACCGAGGTACGACAGCGCCGCGATATACTTGTTGGCTTCGACGTCTTCCTTGTCAAAGCGGCGCTTTTTCTTCGCGGAGCCTTCGGAAGGATCCTCATGTGCGGCCGCTTCTGAGGGCTTCGTCTTTTTCCTCTTCGGAAGCTCTTCACCCTCCGCCGGCTTTTTCTTTTTCTTCTTCGGAAGCTCTTCGCCCTCCGCCGGCTTTTTCTTTTTCTTCTTCGGAAGCTCTTCGCCCTCCGCCGGCTTTTTCTTTTTCTTCTTCGGAACCTCTTCGCCCTCGGAGACATTCTTTTTCTTCAGGGGCGGTTCCTCCGCCTTCTCCGGCTGCAATGCCTCTTCACCGGACGGCACAGGAGCTTCCTCCGGTTCTTCTTCCGCGGACGATATCTCCGAGGCAGGCTCTTCATCTTCCTTCCGTTCGGGAGCCTCGTCGGGCTTTTCGGCGGGCTGCTCCGGCTCTTTCTCCGGCTCGGACGCCTCGCTCTTCTTTTTCAGTATTTCGGCGGCAGACGGGATAACTCTCTGCTTTATGACAGGCTGCTCCGTTTCGCCGCTCTCCGTCTCGGAGTCCTCACGAGCGGCAGCTTCCTTCTCCGCCTCTGCTTCTGCCGGCTCGTCTGACGGCAGCTCGGCACCCGCCGGAACGCTCTCCGCGAGAGTTTCGATCTCCAGGGCAAGCTCATCCTCCGGGACAGCGCTTTCATGCGGCTGCTCCGTCTTTTCTATGCTTACGGATTTATGCGAGACCTTCGGCGCGGCGCTCATTGCGGCGACCGTCTCGGTCTGCTTTGCCGGCGGAGCGCTCTGAGCCTCTTTCCCGGCTGCTTCCAAAGCTGCCTTCCCGGCGCTTTCGCGCGAAGCCTTATCCTCCGGCTTTGCCTTGCGCTCGGTGATCTCAGGCGAAGTCTCCTTCTTTTTGCGGCGCTTCTTCATCGCCGGCTTTTTTGAAGCCTCGGGAAGCTGAGTGCGCTCCTTTTCACGCGGCAAAGACTCGGTAGCCTTCGTCTCCTCCTTAACCGGCGTTTCAATGACCTCCGGCTCGGCGGCCGCCTCCTCCGCCTGCTTCACGGGACGGATCACGCGGTGCGGAATATCGTGCTTCTTATCCTTCGGATTGCGCGGCTGCTCCGACGTGCGGATAATGTCGTTCGACGTCGTCCTGTTGATGACGGTGGGAACTATCCTCTGCTCCAGCTCCTCGATAAGCTCCGGTACGTCGCCGATCTCCTCCTCGAGGACGTGGATCTTTTCGAGAACGTTGCCCTTCTTCGCCTTCTCGTACGCCTCCTCCGAGGAGAATACGTCTCTGATCGGCTCGGCTGCCTTTTCAGCCTCAGCCGGATTGCTCGTTGAAAAAATATCTTCCGTTACTTTATTTTTTACGGGATCGGAAAGAGCCCGTTTCTTTTTCTTTTTAGGTCCTGCTTTTCGGTTCACTCTTAGCTTTGCACCGCACTCGGCGCAGACGGAGGAATCGGGAGTATTTGCAGCACCACACGCCTTGCATTTTATCAAATCTAACCCCTCCACAAGGTCGGCCGTTTTCGACCGACTGCGACAAATAAATAACCTTTATTAATTATAGATTACACATATGCGATATGTCAAATTAAAACATTGTAATAACTTGTAATATTTTTTCATATGGAGACTCATATACAAAGAGCCGATTTTTCGCTTGTTGTCGGCGTTTTTGCCGATCAGGCGCCATAGAAAGATACGCAAGGTATTTTGTAATTATTTGAAATTTTAGTAATTGTATTGTAAGGATTGCTGTAATTTTTATGCAATTTGAAAGCAAAGAAAAAAAGCAGGCATTTTTTATACAAAAAGCCTGCTTTGATGCCGATAAATCCGCCGACCGAACGGTGCTTTCCGGCTGCGGTAAAAAAATTAAAGCCTTGTAAATCTCACTGTTACAAATCAAGCTCAAGCTGCTCGGCGTCCTCTCCGTTCGGGAGCGCGCCCAGAGTCGGGAGCGTTTTTGAGCGGTAGCGCTTGTCGTTTTTGAAGCGCCCCTGCGTGTATTTTTCCATGCGGAAGACGAAATGGCCCTTTTTCAGCTTCATTACGGCGACGCCCTGCGTCGTCCTCGTTGTTTTGAGCGGTATCGAGCCGGAATGGACGAGAAGCATTCTGCCGGACGACGACGTGAGGACGATATCGCAGTCCTCCTCGAGGAAGAGTATCTCCGAAAGCTCCTCCTTGTCGCTGTACGCGCCGGTCAGCTTTCTTCTGTTCGTCTTTGTCTCGTACGACGCAAGGGGAACCTTTGCGACCTTTCCGTTTTTGAACGCGAAGAGGACGAAGCCGGAATAATCCTTCGTGACGAGCATCGTCACGGGAACCTCGTTTTCCTCCATCGCGAGCTTCGCCGGGATATAGTCGCCGAGCACGCTCGCCTTCGTATCGAAGAAGTCGCTTGCTTTCGCCTTGTAGGCGCGGCACTGATTCGTGAAGAAGATCAGGTCGGCGGTATTCGTGCTTTCGCAGCTGAACGCGATCGAGTCGCCCTCCTTGAGCTTCTGCTCGCCGCCCATTCTGAGCGAGAGCGGCGTGATCTTTTTAAAGTACCCCTCCTTCGTAAAGTAGAGGTGAACGGGGTAATCGGGGATCTCCGGCGTGAGATCGACCTCTGTGATCTCCTCGGGATCAATAAGCGATGTAAGCCTGTCCTTGCCGTACTTCTTCGCTACATCCTTAAGCTCTGCGATGATGATGTTCTTTACCTTCGACTTGCTGCCGAGGATCGCCTCGAGCTTCTCTATCTCCTCCTTTAGCGACGAGATCTCGTCGGTGCGCTTCAGGATATATTCGCGGTTCAGGTGGCGCAGCTTGATCTCCGCTACGTACTCTGCCTGAGTCTCGTCGATGCCGAAGCCGATCATGAGGTTCGGAACAACGAGAGACTCCTCCTCCGTCTCGCGGACGATGCGTATCGCCTTGTCGATATCGAGAAGGATCCTTTCAAGTCCCTCGAGCAGGTGCAGCTTTTCGCGCTTTTTGCCGAGGTCGAACGCCGTGCGGCGGCGAATGCACTCCACGCGGAACGCCGTCCATTCATCGAGCAGCTCGCGGACTCCGAGCACTCTCGGCACGCCGGCGATCAGGACGTTGAAATTGCAGGAGAACGAATCCTCCAGCGGCGTCATTTTAAATAGCTTCTGCATCAGCGCTTCGGGATCGGCGCTGCGCTTGAGGTCTATCGTGATTTTAAGGCCGTCGATACCGGTCTCGTCGCGGACGTCGGAGATCTCGCGGATCTTGCCGCCCTTCGCAAGCTCGATGATCTTCTCGATTATCGCCTCGCTCGTAGCAGTCGGCGGTATGGAGCGTATATCAATGCAGTTTGCGCTCTTGTCGTACGTATACGTAGCGCGCACCTTGAAGCTGCCGCGCCCCGTCTCGTAGATCTGCGAAAGCGCCTTGACGTCGCGTATTATAACGCCGCCGCCGATGAAGTCCGGCGCAGGGAGCGTTGACATTATATCGTGATCCTTGTCCTTGATGAGCGCGATCGTCGTCTCGCAAAGCTCACGCAGATTGAACGAGCAGATCGAGCTTGCCATACCGACGGCGATACCCGTGTTTGCGTTGACAAGGACGGACGGAAACGACGCCGGGAGCAGCGTCGGCTCCTTGAGCGTATTATCATAGTTGTCCACGAAATCTACGGTGTCCTTGTCTATATCGCGGAACAGCTCGCTGCAGATCGCGTCGAGCTTCGCCTCGGTGTATCGCGAGGCAGCCCACGCCATGTCGCGGCTGTAAAATTTACCGAAGTTTCCCTTGCTGTCAACATACGGGTGGAGAAGCGCCTCGTAGCCGCGCGAAAGACGAACCATCGTGTCGTATATAGCGCTGTCGCCGTGAGGGTTAAGCTTCATCGTCTGGCCTACGATATTTGCGGACTTCGTTCTTGCGGAGCCGAGCAGCCCCATTTTGTACATCGTGTAGAGCAGCTTTCTGTGCGACGGCTTGAAGCCGTCGATCTCGGGGATCGCACGCGAGAGGATAACGCTCATCGCGTAGGGCATATAGTTTTCGCGGATCGTGGAGACGATCTCCTGGTCTATCACCTCGCCGGCGCCCTTGATAACGCCCTTGACGTGCGTCTGCGAGGAGCGCGGCTCGCTCTTCCTTTTTCTTGCCATTCTCTCTCCCCCTTTCTCAGCTTACGTCGAGGTCGTCGATATAATCGGCGCCGTGCTTGACTATGTACTCTTTTCTGCCGGTGAGGTTGTCGCCGAGAAGGATATCGAATATCTCGGCAGTTTTCTCAGCGTCGTCCGGCATGATCTTTATAAGGCGGCGCGTCTTCGGATTCATCGTTGTGAGGTTCATCATATCCGGCTCGTTTTCGCCGAGACCTTTTGAGCGCTGAACGGTGAATTTGCCGCTGCCGATCTCCTTTATGAACTCGTCCTTCTCCTGCTCAGTATACGCGAAATAGACCTGATCCTTCGAGGTGATCTCATAAAGCGGAGACTCCGCGATAAAGACCTTGCCCTCGCGGATAAGCGTCGGCGTAAGGCGGTAGATCATCGTGAGCAGGAGCGTGCGGATCTGGAAGCCGTCCACGTCGGCATCGGTACAGATAATGACCTTGTTCCAGCGGAGCATATCGAGATCGAACAGCGAAAGATTCTTGTTCGACTTCGAGCTGACCTCGACGCCGCAGCCGAGCACCTTCAGAAGATCCGTTATGATCTCGCTTTTGAAGATCTTGGCGTAGTCCGCCTTGAGGCAGTTGAGGATCTTTCCGCGGATCGGCATGATCGCCTGGAAGTCGGGATCTCTCGCCTGCTTGCAGGCGCCGAGAGCGGAGTCGCCCTCCACGATAAACAGCTCGCGCAGCGACGTATCCTTGCTGCGGCAATCGACAAATTTCGCGACGCGGCTCGTCATATCCATGTTGCTCGAAAGCGTCTTCTTGATGTCGAGGCGCGTCTTTTCCGCCTTCTCGCGGCTGCGCTTGTTGACGAGCACCTGACCGGCGATCTTGTCCGCCTCGATCGGATTCTCGATGAAATATACCTCAAGCTGGTGGCGCAGCACCTCGACAAGAGCCTCCTGGATACCCTTGTTGTTGATCGCCTTCTTCGTCTGGTTCTCGTATGACGTAACGCTGGAGAACGACGAGATAACGATAACGAGGCAGTCCTCGACGTCTGCGAATTTGATCTTGCTCTCGCTCTTAGTGTACTTGCCGTTCTGCTTGAGATACGCATCTATCTGGTAAACGAAAGCATTCTTGACTGCCGCCTCGTGGACACCGCCGTATTCGAGCCAGCTCGAATTGTGGTAATACTCCTTGACGTTTATTTTATTGGAAAACGCGAGGGCGATATTCATCTTTGCCTTGTACTCCGGCTTGTCGTCGCGATCGCGCACCATGCGCTCAGCCTGCCACGACTGCACCGTCGTCATGCCGTCCTCTCCGACAAGCTCCCTCACATGGTCGGCGATACCGTTCTCATAGATGAACTCCGTCGTGTCGAAGTCCTTGCCGTTCTGGACGCGGAGAATGAACGTGATCCCGGCGTTGACGATCGCCTGACGGCGGATAGCGTCCTTGAAGTATTCGACGGGGATATCAATATCGGTAAAGACCTCAAGGTCGGGGCGCCAGCGTATTTTTGTGCCGGTGTCGCGCTTCCTGTACGGCTCCTTTTTGAGTCCGCCTATGTTCTCGCCCTTTTCAAAGTGGAGCGTATACTGCTGACCGTCGCGGCGGATATCGACGTCCATGTACTCCGACGAATACTGCGTCGAGCAAAGTCCGAGGCCGTTAAGACCGAGAGAATACTCGTAATTCTCGCCCTCGCTGTTGTTGTATTTTCCGCCGGCATACAGCTCGCAGAAAACAAGCTCCCAGTTGTACTTCTGCTCGCCCTTATTGAAATCCACCGGTATTCCGCGCCCGTGATCCTCGACCTCGACCGACTTGTCGCTGTAATATGTCACGGTTATGCTTCTTCCGTAGCCCTCGCGCGCCTCGTCTATCGAGTTTGAAAGGATCTCGAAGAACGAGTGCTCGCAGCCCTCGAGGCCGTCCGAGCCGAAGATAACGGCCGGGCGCTTCCTTACTCTGTCGGCGCCCTTTAAGGCGACGATGCTTTCGTTGTCGTATTCGGGTTGTTTTTTCTTAGCCATTTTTCCTACCTTTTTTCGATGCTGTCACGGCTTATGAAAGCCTTTGTTAAATCGGACAGAGCGCCCCGGCGCTTCGCGGTCACTTTCCCCTCAGCTTGCTGATCTTGTCGCGCAGGAACGCGGCGTGCTCGAATTCAAGCAGCCTTGCGGCGGCCTTCATTTCCTTTGTGAGCTGGTCGATCAGCCGCTGCTTTTCCTGCGGCGTCATCTGCTTTTTATATTTTTTGTCGTCGTTCTCGTGCGTCGATATCTCAAGCACGTCGCTGACCTTTTTCGTGATCGTCTTCGGCGTTATGCCGTGCTCCTCGTTGTATTTCATCTGGATAGCGCGGCGGCGCGCCGTCTCGGAGAGAGCCTTTTCCATTGAGGGCGTAACGCTGTCACCATACATGATAACGAAGCCCTCGCTGTTGCGTGCCGCGCGGCCGATCGTCTGGATCAGGCTTCGTTCGGAGCGCAGAAAGCCCTCCTTGTCGGCGTCAAGTATCGCGACGAGAGCGACCTCCGGAATATCAAGCCCCTCGCGCAGAAGGTTGATCCCGACGAGCACGTCGAAGTCTCCGAGACGAAGCCCCCTGATTATCTCCATACGCTCGACGGTGTCGATGTCGTGGTGCATATAGCGCACCTTTATGCCCATCTCTCCGAGGTAGCCCGTAAGATCCTCCGCCATCTTTTTCGTGAGCGTCGTGACGAGCGTTCTGAAACCCTTTTTTATGCGGTCGTTTATCTCCGAAATGAGGTCGTCGATCTGCCCCTGTGTAGGTCGCACCGATATCTCAGGATCGAGAAGCCCCGTCGGTCTGATGACCTGCTCCGCCGTGACGCCGCTTTTTTCAAGCTCGAAATCGCCGGGCGTCGCGGAGACGAAGACGGCTTGCTTTATCTTGCCGTAAAACTCGTCGAAATTGAGCGGTCTGTTGTCGAATGCCGAGGGCAGACGGAAGCCGTAATCGACGAGATTCTGCTTCCTCGCGCGGTCTCCGGCGTACATTCCGCGCACCTGCGGAAGCGTCACGTGGGACTCGTCCACGAAGAGAACGAAGTCGTCCGGGAAGTAGTCGAGCAGTGTATACGGGCTGCTGCCCGGCTTGCGCCCGGAGAGGACGCGGGAATAGTTCTCGATGCCGGGGCAGAAGCCGATTTCAAGAAGCGACTCAATATCATAGCGCGTTCGCTGCTCGATCCGCTGCGCTTCAAGCAGCTTGCCCTCGCTTCTGAAATATTCGAGGCGCTCCTCCAGCTCACGCTCGATCTCGCGCACGGCGGCGAGCATCTTGTCCTTCGGAACGATATAGTGCGACGCCGGGTAGATCGCCGCGTGGCGCAGTCGTGAGACAACGTCGCCCGTGAGCGGATTGACCTCGCTGAGCGTGTCTATCTCGTCGCCGAAAAACTCGACTCTGATTATGTTGTCGCCGCTCGCGGCAGGGAATATCTCAACGACGTCGCCGCGAACGCGGAACTTGTTTCTCGTAAAGTTGATGTCGTTTCGCTCGTATTGAAGCTCAACGAGCTTTTTGAGCAGGTCGTCGCGGTTTTTCTCCATGCCGGGGCGCAGCGATATCACCATAGTGCGGTAGTCGATCGGGTTGCCGAGGCTGTATATGCACGACACACTGGCGACGATTATGACGTCGCGCCTCTCCGAGAGGGCGAGCGTCGCGCTGTGGCGCAGCTTGTCGATCTCGTCGTTGATCGAGGAATCCTTCTCGATGTACGTATCGGTCGCGGCGATATACGCCTCCGGCTGATAGTAGTCGTAATACGAGACGAAGTACTCTACTGCGTTCTCCGGAAAGAACTCCTTGAACTCGCTGCAAAGCTGCGCGGCAAGCGTTTTGTTGTGGGCGAGAACGAGCGTCGGGCGGTTGAGCCTCGCAATGACGTTCGCCATCGTGAACGTCTTTCCCGAGCCGGTCACGCCGAGGAGCGTCTGCTCCTTTTTGCCGCTTTCGATGCTTTTTACGATGCTCTCTATCGCCTGCGGCTGGTCGCCCGTCGGGCTGTACTCGGAATGCAGCTTGAAAACACCCTCCATAAAGCACACCTCGCTTTCTCGAAATAACGAAAAGCCCCCAACGCAAAAGCGAAGGGGGAATTTGTCTGGAGGCGCCACCCGGATTTGAACCGGGGAATCAGGGTTTTGCAGACCCTTGCCTTACCACTTGGCTATAGCGCCGGATAAAAAAGCCGCAAAGACGAGCCTTGCGGCGTGGTGCAGGTAACAGGACTTGAACCTGCATGAAATTGCTTTCACATGGACCTGAACCATGCGCGTCTGCCAATTCCGCCATACCTGCGTATTTGTCGCAGACCAACGCTGCGACTTAGTTATTATAGCACATGAAACGCGGTTTGTCAACAGGTTTGAAAAAATTAGTTTGCAATGATCCCGACGAGGATCGAGCCGAAGAGCAGGAAGGCGCAAACGCCTGCGACTATGCGGACAAACATCTTTTTCTTTGCTTCGTAACTCATATATATTCCTCCTTCCGGGTTAATATGACATGATTATCAGAGCGCTCTGAAATCCTTGGCGCAGACCTCGCCGCGGCTCTTGTAGATGCTGTTTTCGGCGACGTAGCCTCTGACCATCGAGAGCGGATAGACGTTCGTGTTCCTTCCGACGACGGTGCCGGGGTTGAGAACGCTGTTGCAGCCCACCTCCGTGTTGTCTCCGATGATCGCGCCGAACTTCTTTCTGTTCGTTGCGAGCTTCTCGCCCCCGATCATAACGGTGACGGCCGACTTGTCCGACTTGAGATTCGACGTGATAACGCCGGCGCCTGTGTGCGATTTGTAGCCGAGGATCGAATCTCCGATGTAGTTGTAATGCGGACACTGAACGCCGTCGAAGAGAATGGAGCCTTTAAGCTCGGTAGAGTTGCCGACGACGCAGCCCTTTCCGACGAGCGCCGTGCCGCGAATGAACGCACAGTGGCGCACCTCCGTACCCTCGCCGATGATGAGCGGACCGTGGAGATACGCCGTCGGTGCGACGACGGCCGTCTTGTGGATCCAGATATCCTCCTCCGGGTGATCGTACTCATCGGCAGGAAGCGTTTTTCCAAGCTCGAGGATAAAGTCCGAAAGGCGCTCAAACGCCTCCCACGGGTATGTCAATGATTCAAAAAGAGGCTTTGCGAGCGTCTTGTCGAAGTCGAGAAGATTTTTTGCGATCAGCTTTTCCTTCATGTTTTTTCTCCCTGTTTCAAATAATTGTCAACTGTTGATACTCATTTTAAGGGCGTTTTCAGGCGTATCCCGCCTGCGCCCTTCGGAAAATACAGAATAATCAATTTTACAAACTGCGGAGAGTGCATTTCAAAGCATTGCTCCGCACATACAATTATAATTCTTTTTTCCGGCAATTGCAATGCGTAATAATACAATTAATCAATAAACAGAACGTATTTTATTATGAATTTTTTCCACCCGGGCTGAGGCTTCGTAAGCTCTGCCGACAGCCTTGAGAGGAATTCTCTCATTCTCTCGCATTCATCGCGTTCGGGGGGCTTCCTTCCGAAGCGCGCGGAAAGCGCGGTGCGCGTGAACAGGCGCAGCTTTTTAGCGTCTATTCCGGGGATCTGCCTAGCGGCACGCGAAGCGAACGCCTCGTCTCCCTCGCCGCGCTGCTTTTTGATGCCTGTCAGTCTCATGAGGCGAAGCGCGAAGAAGTACATCGCGAGAGCAGCCTTCTTCGTGTCGCCGCGCGTAAAGCGCATAAGGCGGATACGCTTCACGGCGAACCGCAGCGCGAGATAAGCCGCCGCGATCAGCGCAAGGAGCAGCAATACTTTCAGCGCGCCGAGCAGGAATTTCACAAGCCTTGACGGCGTCTTCGGCTGTACTGAGCTGCCGGGCGTCTCCTCGGGCGGAGTCGGCTCGGGCTGCTGTGTGACCTCCGAATCGGTCTCCGTTTCGGTATCGGTCTGCTCGGAGTCGGTGTCTGTCTGCGAATCGGTATCGGTGTCAGACTGATCGGAGTCCGTCTCGGCGGAATCGGAGTCTGTCTCGTCGGGCTTGTTTTCCTCCGGCTTCATGCCGTCCGAATATCCCGGAGTAAATTCAACGGCGCGCCAGCCCTGCGTCGGCACGTACACCTCCGCCCATGCGTGACCGTTGCTGTCCGGTATCCCGGTAAAATCGTCCTTTGCAAAGGCGAGATCCTCCCCCGTTACGATATAACCCTCGCAGTAGCGCGCCGGGATACCTGCGCGGCGAAGCATCAGAACGGCTGCCGTGGCGAAATGGACGCAGTAGCCCTTGCGGTTCTCGTTGAGAAAGTACTCCGTAAAATCGCGGCGCGCCGGAGTTTTTCCCGGCTCGAGCGTATACTCGGCGCTTTCGGCGAGGAAGCTCCTGATATAGTCCTGAGTGCTTCTGTAATAGCTGTCAAAGTCGAACCCCCATGTCGGACCGCTATCCGACGCGGACTCGGTGTAAAAGCCGCGGACGGTCTCGTCAAAGTCCTCCGGCAGCCACTCCTCCATATTCTTCGGGCAGGAGAGATAATTTTCCGCAGCAAAGCGGCGGTACAGCGTTTCGTTGTCCTCACCCGTATCGTCTTCCCCTTCGTCGAAAAAGCTCGACGCCGCCTCGGAGTAATCAACGAACACGCCGTTATGCAGCATCTCGTACAGCGCCTCACCCGGTTCGCCGCGAGCCGGCTCGCCGAGGCATATGACCTGATGATTGAGGCTTAATACTTTCATTATCGTCTGGCTGTATGAAGACTCGCCTCCGAAGCGGTCAAACTTGAAGCAGCCGTCGTATTTGCAGCTTGCCTTCGATGTGACGTCGCCCGAAAGCGACGGGACAGTCCTGTAATCAGTGAGACAGTATTTGTGGTTGATTCCCCTGTTCTTGATCGTGACGGCGATGCCTTCGTCCGAATTTTGACTCTGCACGAACTGCGGATAGTAGCCCTCCTCGGCAAAGGTGTCCCAGAAATCGTAGGAACGCAGCGTTCTCCCGGAGAGCTGTTCCCATCGCCTGCCGGTATACTGCACCGACGAAAATGAGCGCAGGTAGATAGGGTTCGACGTTTTCGCCTTGATCTCAAACATCGTTTTGCCTGTATACTCCAGATCTCCGAGGCTTGAGAGACGTCCGTTGTTCAGATTGTTCGACGTTCCGATCCCAAGCTCGTCGAAGAATGTGCCGGAGACGATGCTCTCCGCCGTATACATGATGTCCTTCCCCAGCTCCTCGGCAGCCGCGCCGCGCTCGAACCTTGTGAGATCGGAGGACGCATTCAGAACGGAAAATATAACGACGGAGCACACGATAAAGATCATCGACTGCTCAAACGCCGCGAAAGACGAGTATTTCCCGGCGATCTTCAGAGTGTTTCCGAAGGAGGCGACGGCATTTTTTACAGACGAGCGGCGATACCCCTGCACGCGGACGGCGTACATCACAAGGCAGACGACGCTCAGAACGACGAGAGTGCTCTCGCTGTCGAAGCAGTTGAGAACGAGCGGAACCGACACGCTGCCGAGCGTAAGAGCGGCGAACCAGAACGCGCTGCACCGCCGGACTCCGATGTACGCGAGAATGAATGCTGCCGCAAAGGCTGCCGCATAGAGGAAGTAAAAAAGCTCCTTCTCAGCGCTCACCTCCGGCATATCGAAGTACGTGAGATAATACTGCTTCGGCACCTTGCCCTGCGTTCGCAGGACGGCGTACAGCAGCTTGTTCGCGGCGCGCACAAAACCGTTCATCACGAGGCGGTAGCTCCGCCCCAAGAAGAGAACGTACACTGCGACAAGCGCGGAGATCGCCTTTGCGCTGTGCCGATACAGCGCGTTTGCGGCGCAGATGAGCGCGCTGCCCGCGACCGCGAGCGTGTAAAAAAGGCGCACCTCGCCCTTCCCGAATCTGTAAAAGTCCGGCTCCGCCGAGAACGGGGCGAAGAAAAGAAAGCCCTCCGCGAAGATCCTCAAGATCGCGGCGACGGAGACCGTCACGAGCACACACGAGAGTATGCTCATCGGCAGCCGCGTATCAATGCTCGATTTTATCCCTATAACGCTCGTCGGAGTCAATGTGCTCGGAGAGCGCCTTTGTTTTTCTTTCAGCTTTATCCTTGCCAATACGATCACCTTAAACCGTCGTTTCAGCCGGCGCACAGTCGATCACGACAAGCTCCTCGCGGCTCGAGGGCGGATCGCTGCCCGGCACGGACGAATCGAACAGATAATAAGCCGCCTCGCCGGACGACTCGGAAATAAACGTGTGGAACGTGTAGAGCGGCTCCTCGGAGAGCTTCTCCGAAAGGAACGCTTTGAGCGCGGCGGCGATATCTCCGTATTCCGCGACGGGAAACGAGAGCATTTGCCGCCCCGAGGGCGAATAGAAGCGGACGTCGAAAAGCTGCTCCGCTTCAAGAAGGCTCGAAGCGAGGCAGACGAATGTGCCGAGCACGCGGTCGGCGCGCTCCTTCACCTGATGAATGGAGCCGTCCGGCGCGAGCGACGTTTCGAGCAGCACAGCGCAGCGCTCCTCGATCGGGAAGCTGAATTCCTTGACCATGAGCGAATCGAGCTTGGAGCTTAACCGCCAGTGGACGTTCCTCACGTCGTCGCCGTCTCTGTATTCGCGCACCTCGAAGACCTGCGAGCGGTCGTCGCCCCTGCGGACGTCGGAGTACCTGTCGGTATCGGCGACAACGGAGCTGCATATGCGGTATTCGCGCGCATCTCCGGTGTACGCCGGCGTTATGAGAATGCCCGACGACGAGCTGCGCTTTTTCGCCGGGAACGATATGACGCCGAATGCGTCGCAGACGCGGATACGCTTTGCCTCCGCCTCAACAAACGCCGCATAAGGCGCGCTAAGCGGAAGGAAGACCTCTTTTTTCTCGAAGCTCGCCGCCGAAACTCTGATACGCCGCCGTATCACGCCGCTCTCCGCCGCATCCCGGAAAAAGGCGTCAAAAAGCACGACGGGTGCAGGAATAGCCGACTTGTTCTCAACGCAGACGCAGAATTCGACCTCCCTCTTTTCAAGGTCGGCAGGCGACGTTTTTACAGTCACCTCGACGCTGCGCGACGCGATGCAGGCGCAGACGGCTCCGACCGCTGTAAAGCCGAGCAGAAGGCAGATCGCCGCAAACGGAACGTATGAGCTGCAATAAAGGTAAAACAGCAGCAAGCCGAGCAGGACGAGCAAATATATGACTCTGTTTTTCAGCATTTGTCAACCTCTCACGGAAGGCTCCGGCACAGTGCGCAGGATATCCTCGAGCGCGTTTACGGCGGAGACGTCGGCGATCTTCGCCTGCGGACTCATGATTATGCGGTGAGCGCAGACGTCTGTGAATACGCGGCTGATATCCTCCGGGATAACGTAGTCGCGCTTGTGGAGAAACGCGCTTGCGGCTGCCATGTTCGATACGGCGAGCGAGCCGCGCGGGCTTACGCCGAGGGCGATCATCTTGTTCTCGCGCGTCGCCTTGACGAGCCGTGCGATGTACTCGAATATCTCGTCGCTGCGGTACACGCTCTCGACGCTCTTCTTCATCTCGGTTATGTCGAACGCCGTGGCGACAGCCTCGACGCACGAGAGCGGATTGACGCTCTGGCGATCCCTGAGAAGGGTGATCTCGCTTTCGAGGTTCGGGTATCCCATCGTGAGGCGGACGGTGAAGCGATCCATCTGAGACTCCGGAAGCGGCAGCGCGCCTGCCGTTCCGACGTGGTTCTGCGTCGCAATGACCATATGCGGAGTCGGGCAGGCGTGAGTCACGCCGTCAACGGTGACGGAATGCTCCTCCATCAGCTCGAGAAGCGCCGACTGCGTTTTGCTCGATGTTCTGTTGATCTCGTCGGCGAGAAGGAGGTTGCAAAGCCCGGCACCCTCCTTGTATTCAAATTCGCCGGTCGCCTTGTTGTACATCGAAAAGCCCGTGATATCCGAGGGCATAACGTCCGGCGTAAACTGCACGCGGCGGCAATCGAGCTGCATCGCCTTTGAAAACGCGAGAGCCATTGTCGTTTTGCCGACGCCGGGGATATCCTCGATCAGGATATTGCCTCCTGCAAGAATTACCTCCATGACCTTTACGAGCACGTCGTCCTTGCCGACGACCGCCTTTTTGACTTCCTTTATGATTTTGACTGCCTGCTTCATCAAACCACCCTGATTATATATAAAAAATATTATGCGTTCTTTCTCCGGACATACTTTCCGAGCGGCCGGAGCTATGTAGATTATTATACCACCCGGCGCACCGTCTTTTCAACAAGACGCGGAAAATATAAAACTAAGTTTACAAATTGTTATCTTTTAGAGCGCAGCTTATCGCAAAAAAGAGGTGCCATTTATTAACGAGTTGTAAATAATATGTAAACTATTTATGAAACTTGCATACTTTTATGCAAGTTTTTGCCGTTTTCGGGGCATAGGTGAAGAGATATTTTTCCAGAGGAGATGGTTTTTTGGCTCGACCGAAAAAAACAGGGCTGGATTACTTTCCCCGGGACGTCGATATCTGGGACGACTGCAAGATCATGGATCTCGTGGATCATTACGGTCCGCGCGGCTTCTGTATCTACGACGTCATTCTCAGTGAGGTGTACAGAAACGGATATTTCCTCGAGATCAAGCCGGACAGACTCGCGATGATGATAATTCGCAAGGTCGGTGTCGCGTGGCTAAAGAACAAAAACTTTGTGCTGCAAGTGATCCATTACTGCGCGGAACTAGGACTTATAGATAATGCCCTCCTGTCGCGGAATGTGATCACCTCTGCTGGAATCCAGAAGCGCTACTGCGTCATAACTGCGAGGAACAAGGTTGACAAAAGCAAATACTGGCTGCTTGACGACGAAGCGGCTGCCCTTGCTGCGCCCGAAAATTTCGTTTCTGTTACAGAAACCCCGGTTTCTGCTGCAAAAACCCCCGTTTCTGCTGCAGAAATGCCCACAAAGGAAAGAAAAGAAAATAAAAATAAATTAAATAAAAGCTGCGGCGGCAGTGCCGCCCAAAGCAGGCGCTGCCGCGCGGAAGGAAGCGAATATTATAATTCAGGAAGGAGTTCGCTCGACGTCGATAGTCTGAGCAGATTCGGACTGTTTTACGATCATGACGAGGATCCGTAGTTCAGCTTTTCTCTTTGAAGCATTTGTGACCGAACCGGTATTAAAAGGATCTGTCTGTGCAGCATTCATTACCTCACTCCCGGATCGCCGTCGCCGCTTCCTCCCATTCCTCCATAAGCTGCTCGAGACGCACGTTCAGCGAGTTGAGAGCTTCCGTGCAGCTCATCAGCTTTTCGTAGTCCGCCTGCGCCTCGTCGCTTGCGAGAAGCTCCTGCATCTGCTCGATCTCGCGCTCCGTCGCCTCTATGCTCTCCTCGCAGCGCTTGAGCCGCGTTTTCGCCTTCGCAAGCTGCGAGCGCTCCTCCTTGCGGCGGAAGTAGTCGTTCTGCTTCTTCTCCTTTTGGGGGGAAGCCTGCCCGGACGTGCGGAACACGGGCTTGTCGAACGTCTCGTGCGATTTTTCAAGGTAGTAGTCGTAGTTGCCGAGGTACTCCGTGACGCCGTTTTGCGTGAGGACGAGGATCCTGTCGGCGAGCTTGTTGATGAAATAACGGTCGTGGGAGACGATCAGCATCGTGCCGGTGTATTCGGTGAGCGTTTTTTCGAGCTGCTCGCGGAACGATGTGTCGAGGTGGTTTGTCGGCTCGTCGAGGAGGAGGAAATTCGCGCCCTCAAGCATGAGCTGCAAAAGCGCGATTCGTGCACGCTCGCCGCCGCTCATTTCGCCGATCGGTCGGAAAACGTCGTCGCCCTTGAAGAGGAAGCGTCTGAGCGCCGTCCTGATCTTCGTTTCCGTCATGTAAGGGAAGCGGTCCCACACCTGGTCGATCGCGGATTTTTTAAGGTCAAGTCCGCTCTGCACCTGGTCGAAGTAGCCGACCTCGACGTTCGCGCCGAGGTATACGCTGCCGGAATCGGCGCCGCACAGCTTATTGATGATCCGAAGGAGAGTCGTCTTGCCGCAGCCGTTCTCGCCGAGGATAAAGACGCGCTCGCCGCGGCGGATATGGATATCGACGCCGGAGAAGAGGCGTTTGCCGCCGAAGCTCTTTGAAAGCCCCTCGCAGATGAGGACGTCCTCGCCCGTTTCGCATTTCGGCGTGAACGTGAAGCTGATCGTTTCAAGCTCCGCCTCGGGCGCGACAAGCTGCCCGCGGATCCTGTCCGCCTGCTTCTGCTTGCTTGCCGCCGTGACGAAATTATGCGCGACGCCCCAGCGCTTCTGCTGCTCGACAATGGACTCGATGCGGCGGATCTCCTTCATCTGCTGCTCGTAATGGGCGCGCTCCTCCTCCAGGATCTTCTCCTTTTTGGCGATAAACTCGGAGTAGCTGCCTGTGTACATTCGCGAGCGCCCGTGCTCGATCTCGATCGTCTTGTTCGTTACCTCGTCGAGGAAATAGCGGTCATGTGAAATGACCAGCACCGTGCCGCGGTAATCCTTTATGAACGACTCAAGCCAGTTCACGGCGGAGATATCGAGGTGGTTTGTCGGCTCGTCGAGGAGGAGGATATCGGAGCCGCTGAGAAGCAGCTTTGCCAAAGCGAGCTTCGAGCGCTGACCGCCCGAGAGCTTCTCGACGTTCATATCGAACTCATTCTCCGAAAAACCGAGGCCGGCAAGCGCCGCTTTCGTCCTGGAGACGTACGTGAGGCCGCCGTCGCGCTCAAAGCTCTCGCGCAGCGTCATTTCCTCGTTGATGATCCCGGCGGAGTGGTCGCCGTTCTCCATCTCGCGGACGATCTCGGAAAGCCTGTACTCGGCGGCGATCAGCTTCTCGAAGACGCTCAGCAGCTCTGTATAGACCGTCCTTCCCGACGTGCTGCACGAGAACTGCTCCATGTAGCCGACGCGCAGCTCCTTCTCCTTCGAGACGCCGCCTGAGCTTTGCTCCAGCTGCCCCGTAAGGACACGGAAAAGCGTCGTTTTCCCCGTGCCGTTAGCTCCGATCAGCCCGGCTTTATCGCCTTTTTCGAGGGTGAAGGTGATATTGTCAAAAAGAGTTCTCTCGGCAAAGGCGACGGAGAGATTACTCACGGTAAGAATTCCCATAATGATTTCCTTTTTAATCGGGCGTACAGCGGTTCGGCAGGAAACGCCGCGCTGCGTATGCCCCAAAAACGTCAATAATAAAAATTTTCAAAAATCCGAATACTCCACCGCTTCGGCGGAACACTATCATCGGGTGATAACATGAATATTTCCACACTCTGGCGCGACGACTCTGCGCTCTCAACGAAGAAGCGCCTTTTTCTTCTGTTTATGCTCAACGTCTCGGACTGGATCTGCACGCTTGCGCTGCTGCGGACGGGGCTTTTCAGAGAGGCAAATCCGCTCATGCGCGGCGTGATCGAAAATTTGTGGCTGGGGCTTCTCGTTAAGGCGGTGCTGCCGCTGTCGCTCATCATTTTTGCCGTGACGAAGCTAAAGGGCGCAGACCGCCGCCAGCTTCTTCTCTCGAACAACATCGCGCTCGCCGGCGTTGCGGTGTATTTCCTGCTCAACGTGTATCACATTGTCTGCTTTGCGCTGCTGAGGGCGGCTCATTAAATCTTCCCGAACGTCGCCCTCTTAAAGCCCTGCAAATCAAGCTCGAAGCCGATTTCCGTAAAGCCGTGCCGCTTCATCAGGAGTGCGACAGGCTCGTGTTCGTCTTCGCCTGTTTCAAATACGAGATATCCGCCGGGGCGCAGCTTCGTTTTCCATTTCGCGACGATCTCGCGGTAGAAGAAAAGACCGTCGCCGCCGCCGTCGAGCGCGATTCTCGGCTCAAAGGCAAGCTCGCGCTGGAGCGTGTCGATCTGCTTCGTTCTGATGTACGGCGGATTGGAGACGATCAGGTCGAAGCTGCCGTCGGGGAAGAGGTCGAAGTCCTTCGTGACGTCGCCACGGACGGCGGTCACGTTGTCCGCGCAGTTGTGCTCGATATTTTTTCTGAGGTAGGCAAGAGCTTCATCGGAAAGCTCCAGCGCCGTCACCTGAGACTGCTCAAGGAGCTTCGCAAGCGTCACGGCAATTGCGCCGCTGCCGGAGCAGAGGTCGATCACTCTCGGCGCGCTCATGGTTCGGGCGAGAGAAAGAGCCTTTTCGGCGGCGATCTCCGTGTCGTCGCGCGGTATCAGAACGCCCTCCCCGACGAGGAAATCGAAGCCCATGAAGTTCCATTTCCCTATTATGTACTGGAGCGGCCGCCCCGCTGCGCGCTCTGCGACCGCCGAAAAGAAACGGCGACAAACTGCGCTGTCTGCGATTTTGTCGCCGTGAAGTATCAATGCTGTTCTGTCTGCGCCGAAAAAGTGCTCCAGAAGGCAGAGCGCGTCAAAGTCGGCGTCCGGTGTACCGCTGCGCTCAAGCTCTTGTTTTCCGCGGCGGTAGACCTCCTTTAATGTCATTTTCGTCATGTCAGATCCTGTCTTCTCCGTTCTCCGGGATAACGGGCTTGATCGCCGCGATCGCGACCTCGATCATGTCGTCGTCCGGCTCTATCGTCGTTATGCGCTGCGCCGCAAGGCCGGGAGCCGCGATCACCCTTGTGAGAGCGTTGTCATACTTTGCGCAGAGCTTGATAAGCTCGTAGCCGAAGCCGCATGAAACGGGGAGCAGAAGCAGCTTTATCCCGGTGCGTATCAGCGGATTTTTCGCCGTGATGAACAGCCCGATGATTATGCCGATCAGCAGCATGATTATCATGAAGCTCGTTCCGCAGCGCGGGTGGAAGCGCTTGTATTTTCTTACATTTTCGACCGTAAGCTCCTCAAGATTCTCGTAGCAGAAGATCGTTTTGTGCTCCGCGCCGTGGTACATGAACGTCCGCTTCATGTCGGGCGTGCGCGATATTATGATGATGTACAGAAGGAATATCGCGATTTTCAGGATACCCTCAAACACGCTGCGCCAGAGCGTGCCCTTGTCGAGCGCCGGCAGCACCTTCGCGAGGTTGTTGAAGATAAACGTCGGCACGGCGAAGAACAGCAGGATCGAGAGCGCGATTCCGAGAATGCTTGCAAGCGTCATGACGACGCCGAACAGCTTGTCGCCGAGCTTGTCCTCGAGCCACTTCTCAAACTTCGACGGCTCCTCGTTCTCCTCCTCCGTTCCCTCGACCGACTTCTCCGCCGAGAGCATCAGGCACTTCATGCTGAGCCTCAGCGAGTCGATCAGCGTGATAAATCCGCGGATAAGCGGCAGGCGGAACAGCTTGCTCTTGCTGCCGATATAATCAAACTTGATGTCCTCCGTGTAGATCGACTTGTCGCTCATTCTTACGGCGACGGTCGTCTTCTTCGGGCCGCGCATCATTATACCCTCTATCAGCGCCGATCCGCCGATGGAGGTCTTTATTTTTGTCTTTTCGGGCATCTCTGCATTTCCCTTCTTTTCTTTAACTTTACAGCGTTTTTCTTTCTGCAAACGCCTCTTCTACCTTCTTCGCCGCCTCAATGTTCCGGGGCGACGCCTCTCCGAGAGAGTATGTGCTGCCGCCGCACTCGGCGTAGATGAAGCTGTATCCGTCCTGCTCCCTCGGCGGCGTGAGGTAGAGCCTGTCCGTCTCGCTTATCGCGAAGATCGTGCCGTAGCCCTTCGCCGCGAAATACTGCTTTCCGAAGAGGAAGCTGCCGCGGTAAACAGGCTCGCCGCAGTAAAGGTCTGCAACGGCGGCTTCGAGGCGGCCGCGCGACCGAAGCTGCTCGGTGCAGCGCCTGAATTCGCGCTTCGTCGCGACTGCTCCGACGAGGTACAGCCCTCCGCCGAGCAGCGCGCAGACAATGACGGTGATGTACGTATACGGGTTGAGCAGCGGCAGCCCTTCGATCAGCTCAAGAGCGATCACAATAAGCCCCGCGATCGCAGTGCCTATGAAGACGGCTTTTCTTCCGCCGACGCAGTATCTTCTGATCTTCGCGAATTGCTTTTTTGTCACAGCGTCCGCTCCTTTATATCAGCTTTTGAGGATCTCCTCGTCGTCGCTGTCGAGGACGGGGATCGTTATCGTTACGGTCGTGCCGACGTCCTCCTTGCTCTCGATCGTGAGACTGCCCTTGTGCAGCGTCATGATCTCGTCGGCGACGGCAAGTCCGATGCCGCTTCCGCGCACCGTCTTGTTCGCCTTGTAGAATTTCTCCTTGATGCGCGGCAGATCCTTCTCGTTGATGCCGCAGCCGGTGTCGCTGATGACGACCTTGATAACGTCGTCCTCCTGCCTTACGTCTATTCCGATGACGCCTCCGACCGGCGTGTATTTAAGCGCGTTGTCTATGATGTTGATGAACACCTGGCGCAGCCTGTTCTTGTCCGCAAGCACGGGCGGCATTGACTCCGGCTCGTCGTAGACAAAGTGCTTTTTCTCCTTCGACGCTCTTTCCCTGAGCATATAGACCGCCTCGCCAAGCTCCGCGAGAAGGTCTGTTTTGTCCATTGCGAGGATCATGCGTCCGCTCTGGATACGCGAGAAGTCGAGAAGCTCCTCGACCATTCCCGTCAGGCGCTCCGATTCGTTGATGATGATTCCGAGTCCCTTGCTCATCGTGGCGCTGTCCGGCTCGCCGACGTACATCGTCTCCGCCCAGCCCTTGATCGCCGTGAGCGGAGTCCTCAGCTCGTGGGAAACGGACGAGATGAAATCGTTCTTCATGCTGTCGGACGCCTTGATCTCCTCAGCCATGTGGTTGATAGAGTCGGCAAGCTCGCCGATTTCGTCGTCATACATTTTATCGACGCGCGTTTCCAGGTCGCCCTGCGCGATGCGGTGAGCCGTGGCGCGAAGCTCCCTGACGGGCTTCACGATCGTCCGCATGAACAGCAGATTCGGCACGACGAACGACGCGAGCAGCAGCACGGCAGCGGCAACAAGCACGATTATCGCGATCATCACCTTGCCGTCGGCTCTGTCGAGCGGCTCAAAGTAACAAAGCTGCGCGAAGAAGGCTCCGTTTTCGTCGCGTATGACAACGCTGTAACGCATGACCTTTTCGCCCGACGAGAGGCTGTCTATGCGAAACGCCCCTACGTCGGCTGTCCCGACGAGGCTGTGATCTGTCGGCGCGTCGCTCTCTCCGGCTCTCGCGGAGCAGACGACCGTGCCGTTCTCGTCCGCCGCAGCAACGTCAACAGATTCCTTCTTGCTGACGTCCTCGACGTATGAGCGCAGCCAAAGCTCGTCGCGGCGCTGCTTGTCCCTTCCGTATTCGTCCGGCGTAAACTGCCGGTATGAAATGTATGCGCGCTCGCCCAGCGAATGCAGGTGGTTCCTGACGGAGTCGTAGTAATACGTTCTCACGCCGAAAGCCGCCGCAAATATGAGAAGCACGAGGAAAAAGACGGTTATGCTCAGGTAGTTTATCACCCATCTTTTTACGATACCCTTACCCAATCCAAAAGACCTCCAGAACAGCGGGCGGACAAAGCGCCTTGTGAGTATACCGGGACGGCCCGGTTATGCGTCCCACTTGTAGCCGAGTCCCCAGACGGTGACGATATACTTCGGGTTGGACGGCTCGTCCTCCACCTTCATTCTCAGGCGGCGGATATTTACGTCTACGATCTTTTCCTCGCCGACGTAGGCAACGCCCCATACGTGGTTGAGGATATTAACCCTGTCGAGCGCCTTGCCGGGGTTTGAGAAGAAATATTCCATGATCTGGAACTCGACCTGCGTAAGCTCGATCGTCCTGCCGTTTTTGAGGAGCGTTCTGTTGCGGAGGTTGAGAACGAAGTCGCCGGACTTGATCTCCTCCTTGAAATTGCTCTCGATATTCGCCTTTGCAAGCGAAACGCGCCTGTACAGCGCATCTACGCGCGCCGTAAGCTCGGAGGGAGAAAACGGCTTCGTCACGTAGTCGTCGGCGCCGAGCATAAGCCCCGTCACCTTGTCCATCTCCTGCGTTCTTGCCGTGAGCATGATGATCCCGATGCCGCCGTTCTTCGCGCGAAGCTCCTTGCAGACGGCGAAACCGTCGCGGCTGCCGGGCATCATAACGTCGAGGATAGCAACGTCGAGGTCGCCGTTGTTCTCGTCATACTTGGCGATCGCCTCGTCGCCGTTCTCCGCTTCGACCACATCGTAGCCTGCTCTCGTGAGGTTGATAACGACGAAGTCGCGGATCGCCGCCTCGTCCTCGCATACTAAAATCTTTTTCATTGCGGTTGTCTCCTTTTTGGAAATTGGCTTATATATAATGAAAAAATTCTATACCGGTACTAGTCCTGCGCCGTCTCTTCCGGCTTCCCCGGGCGCTCGGCGCACCGTACAGCCGTGAGGGCGTTTATCTTAATGCCGCGTGACGTGAACATCGCCTCATGCTCCGTCATGATGTTGTCCTTCGCGGACGGCTCGCTGTGAAGGTCGTTCGTTTTGAACGTCACCCTGAATCCGGATTGCTCCAGGTAGCCGAGCGTATCGTCGAACAGCGGCCTGTCGTCCGTTTTGAAGCGGATCTCTCCGCCCTCGGGGAGCAGATCAAAATACTTCTCCAGCTTGTTCGGATACGTGAGCCTTCGCTTTCTGTGCTTCGGCTTCGGCCAGGGATTACAGAAGTTTATGTATATCCGCCGGACGTTGTCCTCGGGGGAAAGTATCTTCTCAAGGTGCTCGACGTTGTACGCCGTGAGTATCAGGTTATCGACGCTGCGGCGGCTGTCATTGAAGATCTCCTCGATCCGCCGCCTTGCGACTCCGAGCATATCACTCTTGATATCGACCGCCAGGAGGTTGGCGTCCCTGTTATTCAGCGCAAGATGCGCCGCGAACACGCCCTTTCCGCAGCCAAGCTCCAGGTACAGCGGCTGCTCGCGTGAAAACCGCTCCTTCCATCTTGCGCGCAGCTTCTCCGGCTCGCTCTCGAAAAACGGGCAGACGGCAAGCTCCGGCCTTGCCCACTTCTTTCTTCTTATCCTCAAAGCATTCCCCTCGCTTGCAGCAAACTCTCCGGCGTCGCGAAGCAAAGTTTGTTACATAATAGTATTAAGGAGCCACTGAATAAATCACGTTCTGCGAACTGAGCACCCATCTCGCTTGCTTCTTTTCGTCATCTTGCACTCAACTCCCTTGAAATACGTCAGTTTCCGTAAAAGAATTGAGATTTTAGCGGCTGAAATAACACACGATCAGCGCTCTGCGTCTGCTGTTGGGGCATTTCTTACAAAATTTTAGTCGATTTGTGTTGATTTGGAGTATTGACAGCGGCGCTTTTCCGTATTATCATTAGAATGTGAAATAATGCGGAAATACGCGCTTTTGTCGGAAAGCGCGGCGAAAACCGCGGAAGTATCGTCCGCATATTATAATACAGGCGACTAATCAAGCAAAGGATTGATTTTATGGATCAGATATTCAACTCAAGAAGCCCCTACTACCGCAGCCCGCTCGGAGCCGTTGAGGAGGGAACCTCGGTACATTTCAGGATAAAGGTTCCTCTTTCTCTCAAGTGCAGCAAGGCGCATCTTATTGTGATAAACGAGAACAACAACTCCAAGCGCGACAACTACACCATGCTCTGGGACGGCATGGCGGACGAGTGCGAGATCTGGGAGTGCGACTTTATCCCGAAGAAATTCGGGCTGTACTGGTACTCCTTCCAGCTCGACACGCCCGACGGTCTCCGCTTTTTGGTGAGGGACTTCGGGTCTGTTGCGCGCATTGATTACAGCATTCTTTACTCCTGGCAGCTCACCTGCTACAAGAAGGGCTTTAAAACGCCCGACTGGCCGGCAGGCGGCGTTATGTATCAGATATTCCCCGACCGCTTCTGCTTCTCGGGGGAGAGCAAGCGCGCAGGCCGCGAGGACAGGGAGTACCACAAAAGCTGGGACGAGATCCCGGAGTGGCGCCCGAACAAGGACGGCATCATCACGAACACGGACTTTTTCGAGGGCGACCTCAAGGGCATCACGCAGAAGCTCGGATATCTGGAGGAGCTTGGCGTAACGTGCATCTACCTCAACCCGATTTTCGAGGCGTACTCCAACCACCGCTACGACACGGCGAGCTACGAGGACATTGATCCGCTGCTCGGCACGGAGGAGGATTTCAGGACGCTCTGCGAGGAAGCGAAGAAGCGCGGTATCCGCGTAATAAACGACGGCGTATTCTCCCACACGGGAAGCGACTCAAAATACTTCAACCGCCAGGGGCGCTACAAGACGCTCGGCGCATACAACTCGAAGGAATCGCCGTACTTTAGCTGGTACGACTTCAACAACTGGCCGAACGGGTACAACTCGTGGTGGGGCTTTGACACGCTGCCGAACACGCGCGAGGACGATCCCGGCTTCAACGAATACATCAACGGCGAGAACGGAATTATCCGCAAGTGGATCAAGGCGGGCAACAGCGGCTGGAGGCTTGACGTAGCCGACGAGCTGCCGGACGTATTCATCAAGAATCTGCGCGCCGCCGTCAAGGCGGAGGACGAGGACGCGATCGTGATCGGCGAGGTATGGGAGGACGCCTCCAACAAGGAGAGCTACGGCTCGCGCCGCAAGTTCCTTCTCGGCGAGCAGCTCGACACCGTAATGAACTACCCGTTCCGCAGCGCGATACTTGAATATCTCCACGGCGTTGACGCATTCCACATCATGGAGGGCATTCTCTGCATCATGGAGAACTATCCGCGCCCCGTTCTGAAAAACCTGATGAACTTCGTCACCACACATGACACGGAGCGCACGATCACGGTGCTTGCAGGCGAGCCGCTCAACAACAGGGGGCGCGAATTCCAGGCGAACACGAAGCTCTCGCCCGAGCAGAGGGAGTACGGTCTGAAAATGATGCGTCTGGCTGCCGGAATGCAGTTCACGCTTCCGGGCTTCCCCTGCGTTTACTACGGCGACGAAGCCGGCGTGGAGGGCTACAAGGATCCGTTCAACCGCTCCACGTTCCCCTGGGGCAAGGAGGACAAAGGTCTGCTGGAGTGGCACAAGAGCCTCGCGCAGTTCCGCAAGAGCTTCACCTGCTTCAACGACGGCGAATTCCGCGACCTCTACTGCTGCGAGCGCGTGATGTCGTACGAGCGCTACGACGAAAACGGCCGCATTCTCTGCGTCTTCAACGCAGGCAGCAGCATTGCCGAGGTACCTCTGCCGAGGGGTTACAGCGAATGTCACATCGAGCTTTCGACGAGCGACAAATGTATAATCCGCGAAGACGGCTGCGTCGAGCTTCCGGAGTTTAGCTGTGTATTCATCAAGGCGAAGATCAAAACGAGGGAAAAGCAGAAGACGGTAGGTAATCTGTGATCCTCAGACAAAGCAGCGATCCCCCCTGCACCGGTTGAGTGCAGGGGGGATTTAGTTTAATAGGAACGAGGCTGCGGTTTTCTAAGGATACGGATAACTCACGCCATCTTCTCATGCTATCTAAATAAGTATTATGTATTCCGTGCCGAAGGGGTTGTAGGGGGCGACCGGAAAGCCCCCTGCATAAAACCGAAAAACCGCAACTCAGTATCTTTAGAAAGACGTTGCTTCGTTACTCTACGGGAAACTCACTCCATCTTCTCATGCTATCTTTATAAAAAAATGTCCTCCGAAGGGGGTTTGGGGGGCGACCGGAAAGCCCCC
>CADAYJ010000008.1 GCA_902792115.1 uncultured Ruminococcus sp.
TGCTCTCCCAGCTGAGCTAAGCTCCCTTTTGCCTTCGCCGCTCTTGTCAAGCGACTTTATTATAATACACCACTTCCTCGGTTTTGTCAATACCTTTTTCGGAAATTTTTGAGTTTTTTACATTTGCTGCATTTTTCCGTTTTGATATTGAATAATCAGAACGGTTTTTCCTGCTTTTCCGCGCACTCTGCCTATCTGATCCTGACTAAATTAATACACTGTTCATTGCAACACGGCGTTATTTGTAGTATAATAGAAAGGAATCAATTTTCTACGGACAATTTGGAGGGAAATATGGCAAATATTTACGATGATGTTGTCGAGGTAGCTCGCAGGACAATGGTCTTGTTCTTCGTAGTCGATACGTCCGGCAGCATGGAGGGTGCAAAGATCGGCACGCTGAATCAGGCGGTGGAGGACGTTATCCCGGAGATCAGGGAGATCTCCGAAAACAATGCCGACGCCGAGATCAAGATCGCGGTGCTGGAATTTTCAAGCGGCGCTCGCTGGGTGACGCCGGCTCCCGTTCCGGCGGACGGCTTTGAGTGGCAGTATCTCAACGCCGTGGGGCTTACCGACCTTGGCGAGGCTTGCAAGGCGCTCAGCGAGAAGCTCTCGCGCAGTTCTTTCATGAGCGATATCACCGGCTCGTTCGCGCCGGCTGTCTTTCTTCTCTCGGACGGCGCGCCGACAGACGATTACCGCGAGGGGCTGGAGATCCTCTGGCAGAACAACTGGTTCAAGAAGGCGATCAAGGTCGCCGTTGCGATCGGTGAAAACGCCAACCGAAGCGTGCTTGCGGAGTTTACGGGCGACGAGGAAGCCGTTCTGTCCGTCCACAACCCGGAGGTGCTTAAAAAAATGATCCGATTCGTCTCGGTCACGTCGTCTCAGATCGGCTCGCAAAGCTCGGCTGTCGGCAGCGGCGGAGGCGTTGATCTTGTCAAATCGAAGCAGGAAACATTTGTGGAGCAGGTAAACGCGGCGTACGACAACGGTGATTTTGACGACGACGACTTTATAGAATGGTAGTGAACGCATGAAATACAAGGCATACAACTTCACGGTCATGGGCTCAAGCCACAAGAGAGCGCGCAAGACGTGCCAGGACGCCTCCGTGAGCGTCAACAAAAATGACTATATCCTCACGGCGGTCTGCGACGGTCACGGCGGCGACGCATATTTCCGTTCCGACAGGGGCAGCGAGTTCGCCGTAAAGGCGGTCAAGCAGTGCATGGAGGACAGGGATATCCTGCCGATGCTCTCGTTCTACGCAGACGACGAGGCGAAGATCGACGAGATGCTCGTGCAGCTCGAAAAGAGCATAATCGCACGATGGAACGACCTTGTCGCCGAGGACTACGCCGACGATCCGTTCACGCTTGACGAGCTTGAAAGCGTCGATCCCAAGCTGCGTATGCGCTACGCGATCGGAGAAAAGGTCGAGTACGCCTACGGCACGACGATGCTCGTAAACGTAGTGACGGACGAATTCTGGTTCGGGATACAGATCGGAGACGGCGAATGCGTGACGGTCGATCACAGCGGCAATTTTGACCACCCTATCCCGCACGACAGCCGATGTGTGCTAAACCTCACGACGTCGATCTGCGACCGCACCGCGATCTACAATATGCGCCACCATTTCAGCGTCAAATTGCCGAAGGCGCTGTTTATCGCGAGCGACGGGATCGACAACTGCTTCAAAAGCTCCGATAAGCTCCATGATTTCTACTCTATGATAATGAATTCCTTTGCAACAATGGACGAGAGCTTCGCGATACTGGAGCTTCTCGATTACCTGCCCAAGATGTCTCAGAAGGGCAGCGGCGACGATCTGTCGCTCGGCATAATTTTAAGGAGATGAACAAGATGAAGAATCAAAACGCAAGGCGCGCCGTCTGCGCGCTGCTCGCGGCGGCTCTGATTTCGCTTTCCGGCTGTCTGAACAAGACGAAGGAGGTCGAGGCTCCGGACGAGCCTACTCCCGACACTGCCGTTTCAAGCGCCGTTTCGAGCAAGCCCGTGACCGACACCGAGAAAAAGGAGAGCGACACCGACACAGGAACAGCCGAAAAGTCGGCAGCCGATTCCATGATCGTGAGCGAGACGGAGGTCACGCTCGACGCAGGCAGCGAGAAGTACATTTCTGCGACAGTCATGCCGACGACGGAGCCGGTTATCTGGTCTTCAAGCGACGAAAGCGTCGCGTCGGTTGATGAGAGCGGACTTGTCAAGGGAATTGCGGCAGGCGTCTGCACGATCAAGGCTGCCGCAAGCGGCAACAAGGACGTATTCGCCGAGATCTCCGTGACGGTGAACGGCACGTCCGCGAGCACATCTTCCGCAACCGCTCCGAGCGCCGCTCAGAGCACGGAGCCTGCCGTAACACAGGAGCACGTCGAGCATACGGCGGCGCCTCAGCAGACGTCCTCCGCGAGTGCTTCTTCGGCAGACACTACGCCGAAGAAGGTAACGAGCATTGCACTTCACCTACCGACGACGGTTCTCACCGTCGGGCAGGTCGTTACACCGTCCGTTTCGCTCACACCGGAGCACGTTGACAACGACGGCATCAAGCTAACCACATCGGACAGCGCCGTCGTAACGATCAATGAGGACGGCACTCTCTACGCAAACGCCGAGGGTGCGTGTACGCTCACAGCTACATCGGACAGCAACAAGGACATCAGCGACTCTGTTATCGTGACGGTTACGCTGCCGAAGGAGAAGCAGCCGGAGCCGGAAAACGAAGATAACGGTGAGTATGAGGACGAGGACGGCGGCTACACGCCCTCCGACAACGACTACCCCCGCGAGGAGTGCTACATCGACGGCATTCTCATCGTCAACAAGACGTATTCGATCCCGCGCAGCTACGATCCCGGCGGACTCACCTCCGAATGTGCCGATGCGTTCGAGAGACTGCGCCAGGGTGCCGCAAACGACGGCGTGAACATCTGGCTCGCCTCCGGCTTCCGCTCGTATGATTATCAGTCGAGCCTTTACTGGGGCTACGTCTCGTATTACGGTCAGGCCTCCGCCGACACGTTCTCGGCGCGCCCCGGTCATTCCGAGCACCAGACGGGGCTTGCGATCGACTGCAACAACATCACGGACAGCTTCGCCGGTACGCGCGAGGCGATCTGGCTTGAGGAGCACTGCCACGAATACGGCTTCATTATCAGATATCCGCAGGGCAAGCAGTACATCACCGGCTACAAGTACGAGCCATGGCACATTCGTTACATAGGCGACAAGGCGACGGAGATCTACGAAAGCGGACTTACGCTCGAGGAATTCTTCGGCATCACCTCGGAGTACGGTGGCTGATATGAAGAATAGCGCTTTAAGGCTTGCATCGGCAGCGGCTGCAGCGGCGCTCGCGCTCGGCGGCTGCTCGATGGCAGTTAAGACAGAGCGTATAGATACGCCGAGTGAACAGCAGCAGAGCACATCGCCTCAGATTGAAAGCGAGGGCGCTTCGGCTGCCGAAGCGTCAGCGAAAACCGATAGCTCCTCAAAGTCGGAGAGCAGCGCAAAGGAGCAGTCCTCTTCAAAGGCGGAAAGCGATCCGCAAAAGCCCTCCTCATCAAGAGCCGAAGGCACGGCGAAGGAGCAGCCTTCATCTAAATCCGCGAGCACGGTAAATGAGCAAACGAAACCGCAGCAGGACGAACAGCCGGAAAGCAAGCAGGAAAGCAAGCAGGAAAGCAAGCCGAGGGCAACGGGAATTTCTATATCGCTGCCGTCGAATAAGATCACCGCAGGCAAAACGGTCACGCCGACCGTTACCCTCAAGCCGGAGAACGCCGAGCCGGAGGAGTACATACTCACAGTGTCTGACAGCTCCATAATCCTGATAAACGGCGACAGCACGGTCACGGCACTCGGCGAGGGCGAATGCGCACTGACGGTCTCGCTTGAACGCGACAGCTCGATCACGGCGCAGACGGAGATCACCGTAACGCCGAAGCCCGATCCGCTCCCGACGGAGAATGTATTTATCAAAGGCATTCTTCTCGTCAACAAAGAATACTCTATGACGGACGAGATCGATCCGGGCGGACTTACGCCGGAGTGCGCCGCGGCGTTTGATCGCCTCGTCTCGGCAGCCGCAGAGAGCGGATATTCGCTCTATTCGCTTTCCGACTACCGCAGCTCCGCCGAGCAGCAGGAGATATACGACAGCTACGTGTATCAGCTCGGGCAGTACGGTGCCGACGCGATATGCGCGCTTCCGGGGCACTCAGAGCACCAGACGGGGCTTGCGATCGACGTCGCTTCATACAGCACCGGCTACTTCCCCGGTACGCCTGAGGCTGCGTGGCTCGCCGCGAACTGCGCCGACTACGGCTTCATAATACGCTACCCGTACGGCAAGGAATACGCCACGGGATACAGCTACGAGGCGTGGCATATACGCTACGTCGGAGACGCTGCCCGGGAGATCACAGACAGCGGTCTGGCGCTTGAGGAATACCTTCTTGATTAATTAAAAACAGAAATATAAAAAACGGAAAACAGCGACTCAGCTCCGCTGTTTTCTGTTTTTTTCTATATGATTGCGCGTTATTTCTTCTCTGCGTTCTTCTGTTCTTCGCTCTTCTGCCTCTTGATTACCTTCAGGCGCGAGAATTCCTCTCTGTCCTTCTCGTCGAGGGCGTCGGTTATGTATTTGACCGTCTCCTCGAAGCGCGGTATCATGATGTTCTTGAGCGCGTTCGCGCGGCGCTGCGTCGTGCTGATCGCAATCGCAAGGCGGTATACGCTGTTTTCTATCTCTGCAAGCTGTGCCGTGAGGTTCTTGACCTCCTCGAAGCGCTGCCTGGCTAAGTCGAGGATAGAGTTCGTTGTGTACAGACCGTAGTCGAGGTCGAGACCGTTCTTTTCCTTGATCGCGACGATAGGGATCTCAACGCCCATTACGCTGCGGTATGAGAGCGTCAGAGAATCCTCCTCCGGAACGCTTCGGGAGATCTCGTCGCAGAAGCCCATTGTGATATTCGCCGTTTCGAGCGCGATGTATGCGTCGTCATATGCCTTGTCGATCTTGCCTTGGATCGACTTTGCCTTGTCGATCAGCGACATCAGCTCTCGTATCAGAATATTTCGCTTTTTGTCAAGCAGCTCATAGCCGAGCGTTGAAAGCTCCAGCGATTTTTTTGAATTTATCAGGTTACCTTTCGTCGGCACCGCAGATTGTTGTGCCACCGTCCTCACCTCCGTGAGATTCTGTTTGGCGGCTTACTCGGAAGCCGGCTTGTAGAATTTGTCGAGGATCGCGTCGTCTACTCTGTCAAGCTCGCTCCTCGGAAGAATGCCGAGAAGCTCCCAGCCGAGGTCGAGACTCTGCTCGATCGAGCGGTTCTCCGTAAAGCTCTGATTGACGAAGCGCTTCTCGAAGGCGTCGCCGAATTCGAGGTACTTCTTGTCGATCGGAGAAAGCTCCTCCGCGCCGATAACAGACGCGAGAGAACGCGCGTCAATGACCTTTGCGTACGACGAGAAGAGCTGGTTCGCAAGATCCTGATGCTCCGCTCTCGTGTAGCCCTCGCCGATGCCGTCCTTCATGAGTCGCGAAAGCGACGGCAGAACGTCGATCGGCGGATATACTCCCTGCCCCTGGAGCGAACGGCTGAGTACGATCTGCCCCTCAGTGATGTAGCCCGTGAGGTCCGGAACGGGGTGGGTGATGTCGTCGTTCGGCATCGTAAGGATCGGGATCTGAGTCACGCTGCCGCGGCTGCCCTTGACCATTCCGGCGCGCTCGTAAAGCGACGCAAGGTCTGAGTAGAGGTAGCCCGGAAAGCCCTTTCTGCCGGGGATCTCGCCCTTTGATGAGCTGAATTCACGCAGCGCCTCGGCGTAGGACGTCATGTCCGTCATAATAACGAGAACCTGCATATCGTGCTCGAACGCGAGGTACTCGGCGACGGTCAGCGCACACTTCGGCGTGAGGATCCTCTCGATGATTGGATCGTTCGCGAGGTTCAGCAGCATTACGACGCGGTTCATTACGCCGAATTCCTCAAAGCTGCGCTTGAAGTAGTCGGCGACGTCGTTTTTGACGCCCATCGCGGCGAATACGACGCAGAAGCCCTTTCCGTCGTCGTCCGCGATCTTTGCCTGCCGCACGATCTGGACGGCAAGCTCGTTATGCTTCATACCGGAGCCGGAGAAGATCGGCAGCTTCTGACCGCGGATAAGCGTGATGAGCGTGTCGATCGTCGAGATACCGGTGTTTATGTAGTTTTTAGGGTAAACTCGGGAAACCGGGTTCATAGGAGTACCGTTGATGTTTCCGAGCTTTTCGGGGTAAATGTCTCCCAGTCCGTCGATCGGCTTGCCGGAGCCGTTGAGTATCCTGCCGATGATCTCCTTCGAGAGCGGCATCTCCATCGGGCGTCCGGTCAGGCGCGTCTTCGTGTTTACAAGAGATATTCCCTTCGTGCTTTCAAAGACCTGGACGACGATCCTCTCGCCGTCCATCTGAACGATCCTTCCCTGGCGCGTCGTCCCGTTTTCGAGGCGGATATCGACGATCTCCTCGTTGAACGCTCCCTTTACTCCGTCAAGGACGATCAGCGAACCGTTTATTTCCTTTACGCCTACGTAATCTAAAACCATTTCGTGTCAGTCCTTTCCGAATCAGTTGAACTCCGCCGTGAGCGTGGAGTTGAGCGCTTCGTCGATCTCCTTCTCGTACTCTTTGAACATCTCCGGCTTGTTGTTGGGAATGTCATACTTCATCTTCGTCAGCTTGTCGAAGAGTCCGAGCGATATGATCCTTGAAAGCGGGATATTGCGGGCGATAAGCCCTTTGGAGACCTCGTAGAGATGAATGATCGTCTTCATCATCAGCTTCTGCTTTTCGAGCGGAACGAACGTATCCTCCTTGTGGAATGCGTTCTGCTGGAGGAAGCCGACACGTATTACCCTGGCAGTCTCGATGATCAGCTTCTGATCGTCGGGGAGGACGTCTGCGCCGATCAGCTTGACGATCTCCATAAGGCTGTTCTCCTCCTGGAGGATAGCCGTGATCTTGTTTCTGAAATCTATAAAATCTCTGCCCTGCTCCTTTTCAAACCAAGGATCGAGATCGGTGAAGTATTCACTGTAACTCGTCATCCAGTTGATAGCAGGGTAGTGACGGGCGTATGCGAGCGACTTGTCGAGCGCCCAGAAGCAGCGCGTGAAGCGTTTTGTGTTCTGAGTTACAGGCTCGGAGAAATCCGCGCCCTGCGGCGAAACGGCGCCGATAACTGTGACGGAGCCTTGCTTGCCGCCTAGCGTCTCAACGCGGCCTGCGCGCTCGTAAAAGTCTGAAAGGCGCGACGGCAGATAAGCCGGGAAGCCCTCCTCGGCAGGCATTTCCTCAAGTCGGCCGGATATCTCGCGGAGAGCCTCAGCCCAGCGCGACGTCGAGTCCGCCATTATCGCGCAGTGGTAGCCCATGTCGCGGTAATACTCGGCGAGCGTTATGCCTGTATAGATCGACGCCTCACGCGCCGCAACGGGCATATTTGAGGTGTTCGCGATGAGCACCGTCCTGTCCGTCATAGGTCTGCCGGATTTCGGATCGACAAGCTCCTTGAACTCCTGGAGCACCTGGCTCATCTCGTTTCCGCGCTCGCCGCAGCCAATGTAGATGATTATGTCGGCGTCGCACCACTTTGCGAGCTGGTGCTGCGTCATTGTCTTGCCCGCGCCGAAGCCGCCGGGGATCGCAGCCGTGCCGCCCTTTGAGATCGGCAAAAGCGTGTCGATAACGCGCTGCCCTGTGATGAGCGGTATATCGGCAGGGAGCTTCTTGTTTACGGGGCGCGGCGTTTTGATCGGCCAGCGCTGGCAGAGCGTGAGATTATGCTCCGCGCCCGAATGGTCCCTGATAACGGCGACCGTATCATTGAGCCTGTATTTGCCGTCGGGCTTTACGCTTACGACCTCGCCCGAAAGCGTCGGGGGAACGAGAACGCGGTGCTCAATTATCCTCGTCTCGGGGAGCGTGGCGTAGATATCGCCGGCAGAGAGTTTGTCGCCCTTCTTCACCGTGACGTGAACGTCCCAGAGCCGCTTTTCGTCAAGCGACGGTACGGATACGCCGCGCGAGATGAACACGCTGCCGCTTTCCTCCTCGATCGCCGCGAGAGGGCGCTCGATACCGTCGAAAATGTTATCCATAATGCCGGGACCGAGGACTACGTTCATAGGCTCGCCCGTGCCGACGACGGCGTCACCGGGCTTCAAGCCTGTCGTTTCCTCATAGACCTGGATCGTCGTCTCGTCGCCGGACAGGCGGATCACCTCGCCGACGAGGCGCTGCTGCCCGACGTAGACCATCTCCATCATGGAGAAGCTGCGGCTGTCCTTGACGGTCACGACGGGACCGTTTATTCCGAAAATTACATCTTTGTTGTCCAATTATTTCATCTCCTCACCGAAAAGCTGTCTCACTCGACCATCAGTCCGGACGTCTCGACGAATATGCGCTTTCTGTCCTCGAGCTTCGTGTCGAGCGTGTCGTCAATGACGATAGAAAGCTCGCCGCAGGAGCAGCTTATGCCGCCGATCCTGATGTTGTCGTCAAAGCGCACGGTACTCTGTTTGATAACGGATTCGATTATCGAGGCGTACTGCGCGTCGCCCTTTGCCATGTAAACGACGCACTCTCTTCCGCCGAGTTTTTCCGACATGAGCCTTGCGGAGGTCGTGATATATTCCTTGTATTTATTTGTTTTTGTGAACGCGCGCAGCTTTTCCTCAGCCTCCTCAAAGACAGACTGCGCCATCCGGCTGCGCTTCTCAAAAAGCTCGCGCTTTTTCTGCGTTTCCTTTCGCGCCATCTCCTTTGCGAGAGCCGCCTTGAACTCGCGCTTCTGCTCCTGAATGAACCTGAAAGCAGCCTCGGTTCCCTCCTCGTTTGCAGCCTGCAGCTGCTCCTCACGGAAGGCCTCGACCTCGGCGCGCATCTCCAGGCGCTGCTCCTCGGCATATTTTTCGATCGCTTCAAGGAACCTGTTCGTTTTGCTTGTTGCGTCTATCATAGCAATGCACTCCTTTGCTCCCACCGCAAAAATGCTCTGCGGCAGGTCGCTGCTGCGAAAACGCCGGAAGGATCATGCTCCCGGTCCGGATTTCCGCTAATCTAATTTAACGCCGATCGCGTCGCGCACGTACTTCGTGATGGAGTCGCTCGTGCGGCCGTTGCCGTGGCGATCGGGTATCTCAACGATGAGCGGCTGGCGCACGTTGAGCTTGTAGTCCATTATTCGCTCCGGGCACAGCTCGAAAAGCGTGTGCGTAAGGAGCACGACGGCAACGTCACTTCTTTCCATGACCTCCTTGAGACAGCGGCGCACTTCCTCCTCCGTGTGGATCACTACGCCGTCTATCCCTGCGAGACGCATTCCCATCAGCGTATCGACGTTGTCGCTCAAAAGATAGAACTTCATTTTTTCACGCCCTTTATCAGCCGATCTTTGAAAGGATAAGGATCGAGACGAGCATTCCGTAGAGCGCAACGCCCTCGCCGAGAGCAACGAAGATCAGGGATTTACCGAAGTTCTTGGAGTCCTCGCTCGTTGCGCCGATCGCTGCCGGAGCCGCGTAGCCTACCGCGATGCCGCCGCCGATGCAGGAAAGTCCGGTCGCGACAGCGGCACCGATGAATGCGAGACCGTTGCCGGAGGAAGCCGCCGCCTCAGTCGTCTCGGCCGCGCTTGCGACCATCGGGCAAAGGAAGCATACGAGGAATACAGCGCAGAACGAAGCCAGCTGCATATAAAGAGCCTTCTTCCTCCTGCAGCCCCTCTTGACTGCTCTGTCTGCGAGAAGGATAGATGTTATGCCAAAGATTACGGGTACAGCTAAGATTAATAATTCCATAATTAATTCCTCCAATAGATGTGCCTTCCGCGCATTTTCGCGGCGGCGATTTATTAACAGCATCAATACCGTTCGGTACTGCCGAAGCGGCGCTTGTTTATTCAGCAAGCGGCTTTACGGGCTTGAAAGGTCTGCCGCTGCCGCGGTAGAAGCGGCCGAACATCTCGTAAAATTCAAGTCTGAGCACCTGGATACATACGAGCAGGGCTTCCAGACCTATTACGAAGATGTTGCCGATCACGACGATCAGGACGTACACAGGGCCGTGATTCATATTCGCAAGCGTGAATACGACCTGCATCATTCCGGCGTGGACGAGCACGAACGCGCCGACTCTGAGGAACGACATCGTGTTCGTGACGTAGCTGAGGCAATATTCAAACAGCTCGAACACGCTCTGCGTGCAGTAGCCGCCCCAGCTTTCAGGCTGCCACTCCTTCTTCCCTGCCGCAAGCCTTCCGAGAGGCTCCTTGAGGAAGATCATCAGAAGCGGGATCACGATCAGGCAGATGATATACGGTGCCGTCGCGAGCTTTACGCCGAAAATGAGCTGAGAAACGAGGATCGCAGCGATCGAGACGTAGAACAGAAGACCTGCTATGCCGTTGCTGCCGAAGATCGCTTCCTCCTTGTCGTTCATGCGGAACGACACGATTATGTTCAGGATTATCGCGAGCGTGACGAGCAGCATTCCGATGCCGACAGCCGCGTAGATTATCATATTTGTCGTTGCCGGCGCCATTACCTCGACGGGCTTTTCCTCAAATCCGAAGAGCGCGTGGAATACGGGATCGAGCAGATGCTCGTAACCGAAGACGGAGCCGTATACAGCGCCGAACAGCGCGCCGGAGATGCCGCAGGGTATCAGGATAGAGCCGAGCGGATTCTTCTTCTTTTTCATGAACAGGCCGAACAGCGCGACTATTATTCCGTGGCCTACGTCGCCGAACATGATGCCGAAAAGCAGCGTGTATGTGATCGCGACGAACGCCGTAGGATCAAACTCGTTGTAGCAGGGCAGACCGTACATCTCAGTGAAGTACGAGAATGCTTTTGTAAATACGTTATTCCTGAGGCGAACGGGAGGCGAATGCTTCATTTCTTCCCTTCCGTCCGTCAGCTTGCACTCGATCGACTCGATCTTTTCGAGCGTCTCCACAAGCTCCTTCGCGTTCTCCTCCGGAACCCAGCCGACGATAACGAAGCTCTTTGAATACGTCACCGCCTTCGCCATGAGGTCGTATTTGCGCTGCTGCTCGATGAAGTAGCTGTAATAATAATTGATGTCGTCGGAATTTGTCTTTTTGTAATCCTCAAACTCCGCTTTAAGGTTTTCAAGCTGCTGGCGAAGCTCCGGGAGGCGCTTCTGCTGCTCGGCGTTGAACTCGCTCGGAGTTCCGTCAAGCTCCAGCACGCCGCAGGTCTCGAAATAGAGGCTTGAAAAGATCCGGTCTACATCGTCGCTGTCAGAGACAGGCGAAATATAGAGTCCCCAGTAGAAATCGTCGTCGGAGGAGCAGGGGAAGAACATCGCAAACGGGTTCTCGTTGTACTCCTGCAGCTTCTCGAAGCTCTCCTTCGGCAGCTTTCCGAAATTTGCCTTGATGTACTTGCACTCGTTGATCTTTCCGATCTCAAGGTCGAGATCGAGGAAGTGGCTGATCTGTTCAATGCCCCTCTCGCAGCGCGAGATATCGTCCTCAAGGCGAATGCACCGATCGGAGAAGCCGTTTATGCTGTCCACAGTCTGCTTGACCTTTTCGAGCGTCTCGTCGGTGAATTTCCGTCCGGATACGCTCACAGCGCTGCACCTGATATCCGCTGAAGCCACAGCCGCGCGGAAGCTCTCTATGACCTCACTGTACGGATTCTGAGCCGCGACGGGAGCAAACATCTTGATGTCGGAATGGAAGCTCAGCGGATCGTCCGGCTCAAAGCACTGAGCGGCTACGAGCGCCTCTGCCGCGTCGAAGAGCTGTTCCTTCAAGCCGATAACGCGCAGACACTTTATCCTTGCAATAGCCAATCATCACACCTCTTTCTTCTATTGCGTTTATACAATAACGATTGAATCCAGCTTTTCGGGATCGACGCCGTAGCGCACTCCCTCGATTATGCTGACGATATTGCTGTACTCCTGCTGCATAACAAAGACATAGGAGAGCATACCGACGATCGGGTATGTTGAAAAATGAATATTCCTTTTGGTGATGCCGTAAATACCGACCTCCTGTATCTGCCCGGCGTATACGAACTTCATCTTTTCGATGCTGCGTCCGAGCTTCGTTCCCTTCACGGCGTCAAAAATACCGGATCCGGACTCCGCAGCACACATTTTGTCGATCGTCTGCTGACGCAGCGTACCGTGATCGAACAGATAGCGCTTTATAACGTCCGGCGATTCCTTGTAAAACTTTTTAAGGCGGAACACCCTCACAAAGTTCATGATATCCATGATAGAATCGAACATACTTAAAAGCGCCTTCTTCTCAGCCCCGGACGAAAAGCGCTCGATCGAGTCGTACAGATGGTCGTAACACCTTCTGTAAAGCTCCGTTTCAAGCTCCGGGATACTGACGCGGTCGCCCTTCTTAGAACGGAAGCGCTCGACTGTTCGCGCGTACCGCGTGCCGTTGAGAACGGCGAAGAACGAATCGTAGTCTCTCGCTCTCGAAAGCGCCGCGAGATCGACCGACGTGTGGCGCGCGAAGAACGACGGCATCGTAAAGATGTACTCGTCCGGGCTGTCTGACGAGAGAAGCGTCAGAAAGCGGATCATCTGCTCGATCTCGTCGCGCTCGATCAGGTATTCGGCGAAGTATTCGCCGGTGCCCTTCATGTATCGGCAAAGCGAATAGAAATCGTCGAAGAGCTTCTGGCGAAGTATCATCTCCAACCGCCCTCTGTGGACTTCGCGCTCGTTTACCGTTCTTAGCACAGAATCGTAATATGTATTGTTTTTCAGGTAGGTAACAACCTCCGCCACGCTTTTGCAGGCAAGGAGGTTTGAATAGTCCTTGCTGCTCAGGCGCTTGCCGTACTTAGCGCGCATTTTTGCGAGCACGGCGTTTGCAGATTTTGATGAGCTCATGATAGCTCCCTCCGTTGTTCATCCGGCAGGCAAAGCCGGAATGGTGAGCCTTTGCGCTCCGCTTTGAAGCGCCGCAGCTCCTTAATAGTTATTGTAGCTGAGCACGCCGTTGATGATCTCGTCCACCCACTTGCTCTTATTGTCGCGGAATTTTTTTTCGAGCGCTCTCGAGACGTCGTCGTAATGCTTTTCCGTCTTCTTCCAGCGCGCCTGCGATGCCTTTGTCTCGGCAGCCTTGTACTTCTCGACGTGCTCCTTGGCGCTCTCGAGGTACTCCTCGTAGACCTCCCTGCGCTTTTTCAAGACCTCTTCGTGAGACGCTATTTTTTCTGCCTGCGCCTCTTCGTCGAGCTTGCGCGCCTCCTCGTCCATCTGCAATATTTTGCTGATTACATCATCCATGAGTACCGCCTCCTGTACGGATCAGTTTTTAAGGCTCTGGATCGGTGCGGGGATACGTCCGCCTCTGCCGATGAACTTCGCCGGGGACGCATAATTTACGTCCATGACGGGGCCGCCGCCGAGCAGTCCTCCGAAGTTCAGGAAGTCTCCGGCGCCCTTGCCGATCGCGGGGATCACGCGGACAGCCGTCGTCTTCGAGTTGACCATACCGATCGCAGCCTCGTCGGCGATGATGCCGGAGATGATCTCGGGCGTCGTGTCGCCGGGTATAACGATCATATCAAGACCGACAGAGCATACTGCCGTCATAGCCTCGAGCTTTGTGAGCGTGAGGCAGCCGCTCTTTGCGGCGTCGATCATTCCGGCGTCCTCCGTAACGGGGATAAATGCGCCCGAAAGGCCGCCGACGTGAGAGCTTGCCATTACGCCGCCCTTTTTGACAGCGTCGTTGAGAAGCGCGAGGCACGCGGTAGTGCCGTGAGCGCCGCACGTTTCAAGCCCCATCTCTTCCAGTATATGTGCAACGGAGTCTCCGACCGCCGGAGTGGGCGCGAGCGAGAGGTCCACGATGCCGAAGGGCACGCAGAGCCTGCGCGACGCCTCCTGCGCCACGAGCTGGCCGACTCTTGTGATCTTGAACGCCGTTTTCTTAACGATATTTGCGACCTCCGTGATGTCGCAGTCGGGCGCCTTTGCGAGAGCCGCTCTTACGACTCCCGGCCCCGATACGCCGACATTGATGACACACTCCGGCTCGCCCGGACCGTGGAACGCGCCCGCCATGAACGGGTTATCCTCGGGGGCGTTGCAGAATACGACGAGCTTCGCGGCGCCGATGCAGTCCCTGTCCGCCGTAAGCTCCGCCGTCCGGCGGACGATCGCGCCCATCTTCGCGACGGCGTCCATATTGATGCCGGCCTTCGTCGAGCCGATATTAACTGATGAGCAGACGCGCTCCGTCGTCGCGAGCGCCTCGGGAATACTCTCGATAAGCGCGTAGTCGCCGGCGGAGAAGCCCTTGTGGCAGAGCGCCGTATAGCCGCCGATGAAGTTGACGCCGACCTCCTTTGCCGCTCTGTCGAGCGCCCTTGCGAAGCGAACCGTCTTCTTAGCCTGGCAGGCGGAGGCGATCATTGCGATCGGCGTTACGCTGATACGCTTGTGAATGATCGGGATACCGTAGTCAACGCTGATATCCTCGCCGGTTCTTACGAGGTCTGCGGCATAGCGGCAGATCTTATCGTAGATCTTGTCGCACGCCTTGTCTATATCGTCGTCAATGCAGTCGAGCAGCGAGATGCCCATCGTGATCGTTCTCACGTCAAAGTTCTCGTTCTCGATCATATTGATAGTTTCAAGAATGTCGTTTGTATTAATCATAGCTTGACCTCGCAGTTCGTTATACTCTGTACATCGTATTGAAAAGCTCCTCGTGCGTCACATGGACGGTGACGCCATAGTCGCTTCCGATCTTTTTGAGCGACTCGGAAAGCTCCTTGAACGGCACGGTGCAGCCGCTGATATCGACCATCATGATCATCGCGAACATATCCTGCAAAACGGACTGCGTGACCTCGACGACATTAACGCCCTTCTTCGCGCACTCCCCGGCAACGCCAGCGAGGATCCCGACTGTATCCTTACCGATTACGGTGATAACTGCTTTCATAACTATTCCTCCGTGTGATAAAATATCTACCACTATATTGTAAGCCTTTTGATGGAAAATGTCAATCAAATAATACCGGACTGCATACAGTTCCGGCGGATAGTATCGGCGGATTGTATCCGGCGGATTGTATCCGCTGACAGATCCGCCCGACTTTATTATAAGCGAAAATTATTGCCGCGCATCTTGTTTTTTCTTCCTCGCGTAATTTTTCTTGCGGATAGTATCCATTGACAATTCCGCCCGACTTTATTATTAGTGAAAGTCATTGCCGCACATCTTATTTCTTCTTCGCGGTAACTATTCGTGCGCCTTTAACCGCTGACAGTGATCCTTGGCGGTTCATTCGATAATCAGGCGATATAACGCAGCGGAGGACAATGACCAATGGTCAGTGATATTATATTCCTAAGCATCTGATTATTCAATGATCGAATTATGTACTATTTATGAACGAAATGTTAATTCGGTGACCGGCAGGCGCTTCCCGTATTATTCTGTTTTCAAAGCAAAAAAAACGGCGCCGGAGGAAACCGGCACCGGACAGAGTTACATAAAGAGAAGAAAAAGGTATACGAATCCGAAAACTCCCGCGAGCATCGCGTTTACACCGCCGCTGAGGTAGAGCGACTGCGACGTTTCGGAACGAGAGAGAGATTCCTCCGCGCACTCACGTTTGACCTGCTTGATCCTGTCAATGCAGCGGCGGTAATAGATCTTATTTGCAAGTGCGCCGCTTACGATCATGACGGTGATCTGGAGGATCAGGACGATCGTCGGGGCAGCCATCAAAAGCTGCTCGTTCATCGGCAGCTTCTGCATTTCCTCGGAGAGGCGCACGTACTGCTCCATCGAGAGAGACGTCGCGTTCGACATTGAAAGGCCGAGCGAGGAAAGCAGCTTATTCATGACGTCGAGGCTGGCGCCGTGGGTGAAATACACTCTGAGGGCGTAAAGCAGCGTCTGGATCGACAGCAGCAGCGCGCCGACCTTATACAGCTTGCGGTACAGATACCATACGCCCGAGAACACGGCGGCGCTGAAATTGAACTTTCCGAATCCGTCCTTTATGCGCTTGAACGCGCTCAGATAGTACGGTGTATTTACGGCAACAAAGCAGGCAACGTCACCTGCCGTTATATTTTCCTCATATTCGACGGAGGCCGGAACATCGGAGCCTTGACCGATCGTGAACGCGGCAAAATTCTTCGGATCGCTGAGGTCGAGAGAATCCGGCTCCTCTGCTGCTGCGCGGCGAGAAGCAGAGAGACGTGTGCCGCAGCTGTCGCAGAAGCTGGCTCCGGGGCGGTTTGACGCGCCGCAGACGGGGCAGGTCCTGCCGGACGTCGCTTCCTCGCTCTTCTTCTCGAGCGTGATCTTTTCCGGCTTTTCACTCTTTCCCTGTGCCGAACGCTTTATCGCATCGAAGCCGTCAAAGACGAAGCCTTCCGCGTGCTTATCCTCGTTGGGGCAGCAGTTGTTTTCTTTGTAGCAGGCTCTGTGCATCGGTGTACCGCAATCGGGGCAGACAACGACGTCGTCGCCGTCCTTGAACTCTTCTCCGCAGATACCGCATTTTAGTCCGATATAATTCATTGCTTCACCTTCAATAATGATGCTAAACTGATTTCTTACATTACATCACACTACATTATACCAAATCGGCGCACGAAATACAACAGTTTTTTCCACACATCGGGCAAGCGGATAAGAGATTTTATTATTGGGATAAACCGAGGGCAGAGAGGCAGGATAATTTTGGTTATTTTTCATACCGGCGGCGAAAGGCAGTCTGTGAAAGCAGAGAAGCGGATACGCAATCTGCCCGGCAGCCGCTGCACAAAGCTGTATAAGGACGAATGGCCGAGCATTGGAGCCGAACGCAAAAAAAGCCCGATTGGCTCTTTACTTTTTTGCGATTTCATATTATAATAGAGAACAGATCAATTTTTTAAGAGGTAATGATATGGTACAGTTTGAAGAACTAAAGCTGGCTCTTGAGGAGCTGGAGCCGGAGATCGCGGATCTTGCCGACGCGCTCGGTCTGAAGGCCTGCCTTTCCGAGATCGAACAGCTTGAATACAAGGCAGCCGAGCCGGGCTTCTGGGACGACACGGAGAATTCTCAGAAGATACTCCAGCGCACCGGCTTTCTGAAAAATAAGGTCGAAAATTACAACAATCTGAAAAGCAATTACGAGGACACCCTCGCGCTCATCGAGCTGGGCAACGAGGAGGAGGATCTCTCCATTCTCGACGAGGCGAAGGAGGAATATGAGAAGGTCAAGGCAGACCTTGAGGCTCAGCGCCTTTCGACGCTTCTCACGGGAGAATACGACAAGAACAACGCTATCCTCACCTTCCACGCCGGCAGCGGCGGAACGGAGGCGCAGGACTGGGCAGAGATGCTTTACAGAATGTACGGCCGCTGGGCGGAGCGCCACAATTTCAAGGTCAAGACGGTCGATTATCTCGACGGAGATACCGCCGGCATGAAGAGCGCCGTCATCGTCGTTGAGGGAGAGAACGCTTACGGTTACTTAAAGAGCGAGGCAGGCGTTCACCGTCTCGTTCGCATCTCGCCGTTCGACAGCTCCGGAAGAAGGCAGACGTCGTTCGCCTCCCTGGAGGTCATGCCGGAGATCGAAAAGGACACGAGCATCGTTATCCCCGAGGAGGATATCGAAATGCAGGTGTACCGTTCGAGCGGCGCCGGCGGACAGAAGGTCAACAAGACGTCCTCCGCAGTTCGTCTGACGCATAAGCCGACGGGTATCGTCGTCGCTTCGCAGATCGAGCGTAACCAGTTCCAGAACAGAGCGATAGCTATGCAGATGCTTATCTCGAAGCTCGTTGAGATCAAGGAGAAGGAGCATCTTGAGAAGATCGAGGACATCAAGGGTGTACAGAAGGAAATCTCCTGGGGCAGCCAGATCCGCTCCTACGTTTTCATGCCGTACACGCTCGTCAAGGATCACAGAACGAAATTCGAGTCCGCCAACGTCTCCGCTGTAATGGACGGAGAGATCGACGGCTTCATTAATGCGTACCTTAAAGCCGAAAGCCAGGGAACGCTCGAAAGCGGCGAATGACCGCTTTGATATATCTGCAATAAGGAGGTGCGGCTGATGAGATGCCCCTACTGCTCATACGAGGAAAGCAAGGTCGTAGATTCCCGCTCGTCGGACGACAACGAGCGCATCAGGCGGCGCAGAGAATGCTGCCGCTGCGGAAAAAGATTTACAACGTACGAATCGGTGGAGCTTATCCCGGTGATCGTAGTCAAGCGCGACAATTCGCGCGAGACGTTCGACAAAAACAAGCTGCTCTCCGGATTGCTGAAGGCGTGCGAAAAGCGCCCCGTTCCGCTTGAAACGATGGAGGGGATCGCGAACTCCATCGAAGGGCAGCTCCAAAGCTCTGTCGAGCGTGAGGTAACGTCTCAGCGCATCGGCGAGATGGCGATGGCTGCGCTGCGCAGCATTGACGAGGTCGCGTACGTCCGTTTTGCCTCCGTATACCGCCAGTTCAAGGATATCAATACCTTTATGGACGAACTGAACAAACTGCTCTCCGAAAGAGGAGGCGATCTGCTTGACACGTAAAAGAATCATTATCACCATACTTGCCCTTGCTGCAATATGGATATGCGCCTTTTCCGCAGATTACGTGACGGTGACAAAATTTGAACACGAACCGCTCTTCTGCATAGAAACAAAGGGACACCATTACGTCGGAGCAGGTTACTCGTACGACGTATATGACCACCCCGTGACCGGACAATCCGAATATGCGTTTTACATTTTCGGACACATGGTAAAATCCACGTTTACAGACTGAAAAAATTCGGTGCTGCCCAAAAGGCGGCGCCGTTTTTGCATATTCGCAGCACCTTCGGAATAGAATATGATACAAAAAACCACTCCGGAGGTGTCGCTTTTGGATCAGTACAAACCTATGAGAAAGACGGCGGAGTCGGCGCTGCCGTCATTGCTTCTCGGGACGGCAGCAGGAGTCGCGCTCAGTGCTGCACTGCTGGCGCTCACGGCTATGGTGTTCGTCAAGCTGAAAACGCCGCCTGCGGCTGCGGCGTCTCTCGTAACGACAGCGGAGGGCGCCTGCGGAGCGTTTGCGGCAGGATACGTCACTCTCAGGCTGTTCGGGAGCCGCGGACTTCTGATGGGCGCGCTCTCGGGGCTGCTGATGTTCTGCTGCGTGCTTGCAGGAGGCAGCGCCTCGGGCGGCGCTTCGCTCTCCCCCATGCTCATAAAATGCGCCGTCTTCACCGTATGCGGCGCAGCAGGCGGAGTTGTGCGCGTCAACAAGCGTGCGAAGCTGCCGAAGGTGAAGTAGCAGCAAACGGTGATCATACTATTGCAAAACAAATCGGGCTCGGAAAACCGAGCCCGCAAATCATTACTGTTCGTACATTTTGTTGTAGTAGTTGAGATAATCGCCGGAGATGATCTTGTTCATCCAATCGCGGTGATTCATGAACCACTCTATCGTCTCTGCTATGCCCTTCTCAAACGTGTAAGACGGAGCCCAGCCAAGCTCGGTCGTGATCTTCGTGTTGTCGATCGCGTAGCGGCGGTCATGTCCGGGACGATCCTTGACGTATGTGATGAGATCCTCGGACTTGCCCATTGTCGAGATAATGAGCTTTACAATGTTGACGTTTGCCTTCTCGTTGTTGCCGCCGATGTTGTACACCTCGCCGATCCTGCCCTTTTCAAGAACAGTTGCGATCGCGCTGCAGTGATCCTTAACATGGAGCCAATCGCGGATCTGCATACCGTCGCCGTAAACGGGGAGCTGCTTGTCGTTCATGCAGTTGTTGATCATGAGCGGGATCAGCTTCTCCGGGAACTGATAAGGACCGTAGTTGTTTGAGCAGCGTGTGATAACGACGGGGAGACCGAACGTATTGTTATATGCGCGGACGAGCATATCTGCGCTCGCCTTTGAAACGGAGTACGGCGAATTAGGCGAAAGCGGAGTTGTCTCCGTGAACATACCTGTCTTTCCGAGCGCGCCGTACACCTCGTCCGTGGAGACCTGGAGGTATCTCACGCCCTCCTTGTATTCTCTCGAATACTTGTCGTCGGGAGCGAGATTCCAGTGGCGCTTTGCGGCGTCGAGCAGCACCTGCGTACCGATTACGTTAGTCGTGAGGAAGATCTCCGGCTCTACGATGCTTCTGTCTACGTGAGACTCCGCCGCAAAATTGACGACTGTGTCGATGTCGTAATCTGCGAAGATCTGCTCAACGAGCGCTTTATCGCGGATATCGCCCTTTACAAAGCGGTAATTCTTATGGTCGCGGACGTCCTCAAGGTTTTCAAGGTTGCCGGCGTATGTGAGCGCGTCAAGGTTTACGATGAGCGCGTCGCTGTTCTCGAGCATATAATGTACGAAATTGGAACCGATAAAACCGGCGCCGCCTGTTACCAAAACATTTTTCATTGCATTTTCCTCATTTCATTATCTTTTAGACGATCGCTTCCGAAAGGGAGAGCAGATACTGACCGTAGTCTGTCATTGAAAGCTCGTTGCCGAGGGCGATGAGCTGCTCCGTCGTGATGAAGCCGCGTCTCCACGCGATCTCCTCGGGGCAGCTTACGTAGAAGCCCTGCCTCGACTGTACGTTCTCGACGAACTGAGAAGCCTTCATCATGCCGGACGGCGTACCCGTGTCGAGCCACGCCATTCCTCTGCCGAGCAGAGAGACCTTGAGCTTGCCCTTCTCGAGATACGCATTGTTTACAGCCGTGATCTCAAGCTCACCGCGCGCGGAGGGCTTGATCGTCTTTGCGATCTTAACGACCTCGTTGTCGTAAAAATACAGTCCGGGAACGGCAAAATTCGACTTCGGCTTTTCCGGCTTCTCCTCGATGGAGATAACATTGTTGTCGCGGTCAAATTCCACAATGCCAAAATCCCTCGGATTCTTGACGGCGTAGCCGAAGATAGCGGCGCCGTTAAGCTCTTCCTTCGTCCTCTTCAGAATATCGGAGAAATACTGCCCGAAGAAAACGTTGTCGCCGAGGATAAGGCAGACGGAATCGTCGCCGATGAATTCCTCGCCGATGATGAACGCCTCCGCAAGCCCCTTAGGCTCATTCTGCACGGCGTAGGTGAGCGAAAGCCCGAAGCGGCTGCCGTCCTCAAGGAGCCTCTCGTACATCGGGAGATCTGCCGGCGTGGAGATTATGAGTATCTCCCTTATCCCGGCAAGCATCAGAACAGACAGCGGGTAGTAGATCAGCGGTTTGTCGTAGATCGGAAGGAGCTGCTTGGAAACGACCTTAGTCATAGGATAAAGGCGCGTGCCCTTGCCTCCTGCAAGAATGATACCTTTCATAGCTGTGATACGTCCTTTCATAATATAATCTCAGGGATTGCCCCTTGAAGCATCAGATTCGCCGCCCGGCGCTTTTACGGGCTGCGTCTGCCGCAGTTACCGGCCGTCGGTCACTGCTTTTTTTCGAGCAGATTGTTGAAATACATGATGTAAAGCATAAGAAGCGAGGGCAGATACACGAGAGAGTTGAGAAGCAGAAGACCGTGGTCGTACTTTTCAAACTCACCCTTTTTGCCCATATCGAACTCGTGCTTGAACTTCGGGTAATTGAGAACGAGGATCAGCACTGCTGCGAGCACAGCGATTCCGGAGAAAGCGTTGATAAGGAAGGTGCTGACGTAGCCGTTCGCATCGGAATTGAGAACGATCTTGTAGAAGTTGTTGTTATACACCTGAGAGAATTCCTCGTGAGGAGCGAACACCTTCGAGAAGATCGAGTCGGTCGTGTATTCCGAGCTGAGAGCGAAGTGCGACGCGCAGGACAACGCAAACGTGTAGCTGAACTGAAACACGAAGGAAAGAAAAAGATTGAACCGGAAGTATTTCGTGTTTGAAACGAGCAAGACGGAGAAATACGGCATTATGACGATCGCGCGGTAAAACTCCGTTTTGCCGAAGGCATTCATGATGAGGAATACTGCCGTTGCGATATAAATATAGTAACGGTTGCGCTCCTCGTCCGATTCCGGCTCGGTAAAGTAAGCAACGAAGCAGAGGATAAGCAGACCGATCAGGAAAAAAGAGGATTTTCCGTAGGGCGCCTCGAAGCCGGTGTCAGTCAGATTAAAGAGTATCTTCACGGACGGTCCCTGCGACATGGACTCCTTGTAAAGAGGAAACAGACCGCCTATAACACGGAATACGCCCATGAGAGTAAGGGAGAGAGCGCACTCCAGAGCCGCCTTAAAAATATTCTTCTGAGTGAGGAGAACGAGCGGAAGAAGCGCGAAGATGAAGAAGGGCTTGACAGCGATCGAGAGAGCCGCAAAGAGGAGCATGAGCTTCTTGTCACCCTTCATCATGAAGTACACGGAAAATGCCGCGTAGAGCACAACGAAGATATCGGTCTGTCCGGCAACGCCGACTCCGATGATGCAGACGCTCGAACCGACCGTAAGCATTGCCGCCCACATTGAGCGAGCCTTATCCTTCGTGATGAGCATCGTCATTTTGTAAGCGAGGTGCGCCGTCGCTATGGTGCACACCTCAAGACCGATCTTTGACCAGAGGAGCATTCCCGGAGATGAAACGATCGGCGTTCCGCTTGTATGCTGAATTATCCAGATCGGAAGATTCCAGATCGCAAGCGGCAGGATCGCGAAGATATCGCAGCCCATGTACTGGTGACGAAGATCGTAGATGTTTTCTGCGGTATATTCATAGAAATGAAGCAGCTTCCCCTGCGAGATAACCTCCCAGAGATTTGCGCTCCATACGGTCAGACTCTTTGTGTCGATATACACGAACGACATCATCGTAAGCAGGACGACCGCGCCGACGGCTGCCCACTCCCAAGCGTATATATCGGGAGAATGGTATTTTTTCAGAAACTGCTTCTGACTTCTGCTTTGTGCCATGGGACAATTAACCCTTCCTTTCAGACAGTAGATACGGGATTGCGGCGAATGTTATGCCGGAGGCTCCCGGAAATAGATCCAATACATAGTTATCAGGAACGGGAGATACAAGAGCGAATTGAGCATGAGCAAACCGTGATCATACTTATCCAGCACGATTTTTTCCTCTGCCGCCAGCTTCTTTTTGAAGCGCGGGTGACATATCGTTAGAATAATGAGACCGGCAGCGACCATAAACGCACCGGCGACGCTCAGCAGCAGCTTTCTCATCATGCCGTCGGGGACCGCCTCAGCGAGGATCGTTCGCAGGCAGGCCTTGGGATCGTTGGCGTAACCGCTCTGCGGAAAGATCGTTGAGAAGAGTGAGCCGCCGACGTAGTACGCCGACACCGTTTTCTTCGTACCGGCTGCCCTTGAAAAGACGACTCCGAGCTGAAAGAGATATCCGAGCAGGAGATTCAGTCTGAGCCTGCTGAAATCGGAAACGATCAGTACGGCGAAGAAGGGCATAATAGTGATGCTGCGGTAAAACTCCGTATTTGCGAAAACACTCATTACCATGAAAACGCCGGACGCTATGTAGATAAGGAACCTGTTCTCCTCGTCCTTCGACGCGGGCTTCGTCATATAGCTTATGAAGCAGAAGAACAAAACTCCGATGCAGAAGAGCGACGCTTTTCCGTAGTGTACTTCTACGCCGACGTTAAAGAGGTTTACGAGGACCTCCCTGGAAGGACCTGCTTCCATAGATTCCTTATAGTAAACGAATACGTTGCCCTGCAGCTTGTTGAAGATCATCAGCGACATAGCGCCGAGGCAGTCCGCCGCCGCGATCAGGATATTCTTCTGAACGAGAAGGATAAGCGGCAGATACGCAAAGAGGAAAAACGGCTTGACGGCTATGGAACAGGCAGCCATCACGAGCGAGAGCTTTTTCTTGTTCGTCATCATAAAGTAGACGCTCAGCGCACCGTAGATTATAAAGAAAACGTCGTTCTGTCCGGCAACGCCGACTCCGATCGCCGCTACACCTGAGCCTGCCGTGATCATCGCAGCCCAGAGCGAGCGAGCCTTGTCCTTTGTTACGACCATTGCGAGCTTGTAAGCGAGGAAGGAAATGACGCCGCAGCAAAGCTCCAGACCGAGCTTAGACCAAAGCAGAAGTCCCGGTGACTGCGCGATATCCTTGTCTGTGAAACGCTGTATGAGCCAGATCGGCAGATTCCATATCGAAAGAGGTATGATCGCGAAGAGGTCGCAGGACATATAGTTGTGAGTTATGTTGTGGTAATTGTGAGCCGTATAGAGGTAGAAATTGCTGAGCTTGTCGTCAGCAATTACGTCCCATAGATTGGTACTCCAGATCGTAAGACTCACGGTATCCATATAGTTCACAGAGGCCAGCAGGAGCAGAACGACAACTGCTACCGAAGCCCATTCCCACCAATATATCTTCGGAGAAAAATACATATTCCGGAGTTTTTTTATTGACTTGCTATCGGAAAACATACCTGCAGAACATCCGCCTTTCTCTTGTTTTCTCGTTTTATTCTCAGCCAAGCAGACTGTAAAACTGCGAAAGGTGAAAATACATCGCGTAAAGGATTGCCAGGAACGGCAGAAAGGCTGCCGCATTCAGGAGAAGCAGCGCATGGTCGTACCCCTTGAACGCGCCGTCCTTCTCAATATCAAATTTATATTTAAACCTCGGGTGGTTCACGGTAAGAAGAACCGCGACCGCCGCAACAGCGAGCGCTGCCGCCACACCGAGAAGGAATGTCTGTATCTTATGATCCTCGTCAACGGCCATCGCAAGCGCTTTCAGGCTCGCTTTTTCGGCGTCGGTGACGAGCTTATCGGGCTTTGCCGCCATACCGAGCAGCGAGCCTCTGACATAGTAAGCCGAAAGAGCGTTGAAGCTGCCGAGGGCAAAGCCAAGCTCTACGAATACCTGGTAAACAAAGAGCAGAAACATATTGAAACGGAGCTTCGGGGCGTTTGAAACGACAAGCACTGCCGCGTACGGAAACGCCAGTATGAAGCGGTAAAAATCAGTCCGCGAAAAGACGGACATCGTCATGAAAACGCCTGCGGCAAGGTAGACGATAAACCTCCTGCGCTCGTCCTCGGAGCGCGGCTTCGTCGTATAAGCTATCAGGCAGAAGAACAGCAGACAGAGCAGGAAAAGAGATGCCTTTCCGTATAAGCTGTCGATGCCGAGCTTGAAAAGATTTACGAGCACGCGCGCCGAAGGGCCGCTGCTCATGGATTCGGCGTACATCGGGAAAAGAAGCCCGATCAGCCTGAATATGACGGCGAGAGAGAATGATATAAGCCATCTCAGCGCAGCCTTAAAGATATTTTTCTCTGAAAGAAGGACTATCGGGAGAAACGCAAAGACAAAAAACGGCTTGACGGCGACAGAGATCGCCGCAAAAAGCAGCGCTCTCCCCTCTTGCCCCTTCATCAGGGCGTATACGGAAAGCGCTCCGTAAAGGACGACGAAAACGTCCGTCTGCCCGGCTATCCCGACGCCGACGGACGACGCGCAGGAAAAGGCCGTAAGGAATGCCGCCCACAGAGAGCGATCCTTGTCCGAGGTCATGAGAAGTGCGATTTTATAAGCCGTACCGGCGCAGAGCAGGTAAGCAGCCTCAAGCCCCAGCTTCGACCACACGAGCATCGGCGCGCTTTTCGCGATCGCTGCGCCGCCGAAGCGCTGTATTAGCCATATCGGAAAATTCCAGACAGAAAGCGGAAGGATTGCAAAGATATCGCAGCCCATATACCTGTTCGGAAGATCGTAAATATTTCTCGCGGTATACTCGTAGAAGCCGAAGAGATTGCCGTCCGCGATCACATCCCAGAGGTTTGTGCTCCAGACGGTGAGGCTCACGGTATCATTGTACACGCATGAAACGATCGCCGCAAGCGGGATCAGCGACGCCAACGCCCACTCCCACGGCGGTATCGCAGACATACGAAGACCGCGCCGGCGCGAATTATTCAGACTGCTTTTTGAAGCCATAATCAGGACTCTCCCGGATCGCCGCTGTATCACACTTTTCCGCCGAAGGAAACGATCAGCACACCCGCGACGATCAGCACCATTCCGGCGATCTGCTTCTTTGAAAGGCGCTCCTTAAGGATAAAGTAACTGAGCACCGCAACGAAGACGTACCCTGCCGATTCAAGCACAGGGCCGAGCGAAAGCGGAACGTATTTATACGCGAAGACCGTTATGATCGTAGACGCGAAGAACATCGCGTAAGCCGTGATAACGCGAACATTGAGGTATTCTTGGATAAAGCTCTTGTGCTCCTCGTTGGCGCTCGTTTTCAGAACGACCTGAGACACGGAGGAAAGCAGGACGGAGCCTAAAAAAATAAAAATAAAAAGTACAGAGCGGTTAATCGTCCATCACCACCAAACATACACCGGCGATAATGATCACCGTGCCGACGATCATGAGCCACGTTATCTTCTCGTGCCACATGACCGCACCGATCAGCATACCCCATATCATAACTGCGGATTTATTGGCGAACGCCACGGTAAGCGGCAGACGCTTCAGCACCTGCTGCCACAGCACGGCGTACACCATAAGGAGCAGCACGACTCCGCCGTACATGAGGATAAACCTCGGCGAAAGGAACGTCTGCCCGGAGGCAAGCTTAGACATTACGCTGCTTCCGACGTAGATCAGAAGTATCGCGTGAAGAAAAACGAGATTCTTCACCGTTGCCTTTTTTGAAGGTTCGTTCATTTTGCCTTCTCCTCTTTTTTCGCGGACGCCGTACCGGAGGATACCGTCCTCCTGATAACGTACTGCGGAGCCTCGTTCAGGCTGATGTAGATCCTTCCGACATACTCGCCTATGATGCCGAGCATTACCATGATAACGCCGCCTACAAAGAGCAGTGCTGCCATTGTCGAGCTGTATCCGAGGGGCGTCTGAGGATTGATCAGCTTATTGATGATTATATATATACCGTACACAAAGCCGAAAAGCGACGTCGTGCAGCCTACGAACGTAGCTGCGCGAAGCGGCTTGACGGAAAACGACGTGAAGCCGTTCACCCAGAGATTCATCAGCTTTTTGAAGCTGTAACCGGACTCGCCCTCGAGGCGGTCGCGGTGATCTATCGTGACGTTTTTGATATTCTTCGTCGATCTGAGCAGCAGACCGGAAAGGTACGGATAAGGGTTTTTGTACCGGACGACCTCGTCCGCAATATATCTCTTGCAGGCGAAGTAGCTCATTATTTTAAGCTCCTTCGGCTTGTCGATAAGCGTGCGCGCCATGAGGTCGTTGACGTAGCTGCCGAAGTTGCGGAAGAAGGAGTGCTTCTTGTTATCGTAGCGTGCGAAAACGACGTCGCATTCGTCGTCCAGGCAGTCGATAAGCCTGAACATCTGATCGGCGGGCGTCTGACCGTCGTCGTCGAGGCAGACCACGATATCGCCCGTTATCTCCGAAAATCCGGCGAGGATCGCGGAATGCTGGCCGAAGTTCCTCGCAAGCTCAATTCCCTTAATGTGCGGATCCGCAGAAGCAAGCTGCTCTATCACAGAGAAGACCTTGTCGGGCGAATGGTCGCTGACAAGAATGATCTCGTGGTCAAATTCCTTTTCTCTCGTCTTTACAGTTTTCTTGATCTCGTCCACGACCTTGGAAATCGTATGCTCCGAGCCGTAGCAGGGGATCACAAAAGAGAGCTTCGTCTTCATATCGTTATCGTATTCCTTCCTTTCTGCCGAGAAGGCATCAGCCTTCCCGATCCTCGCGGAGAACTGACATGAACACAACGTCCTCCGGAACGCCGTCAAGTATTACGTCCTGACGGAAAAGCCCCTCATAAACGAAGCCTGCGCGCTTGTACGCCTTAATTGCGTGCTCGTTGCGGGCAAAAACTCTGAGGAAGATCCTGTTGAGATCAAGCTCCTCGAAGCCTACGCGCAGAATAAGCTCAGCCGCCGCACTGCCGATGCCGCGGCCGCGGGCATCATCTTCACCGATAAAGATACCGAACTCCGCCTTGCGGTAATCGTGGTCAATATCGCGAAGGTATACGGAGCCGACATCACGCCCAAGCTCCCCGGAATGGATCACATACTGAACCACCTTGCCGGTATCGACCATATTCCTGATCCAGTTGAGATGATCCTCGCGCGTGAGCGGACGGCGGTAGATGAAATTGACGCTGACACTCGGACTGTTGCGCCACTTTATGATATTGTCGGTGTCCTCCACCGTCATTTTTCTGATCGTTACGTTATTCTCCATAGCCGAACCTTTCATTTATCACTTGCCGAAGAAGCTCTTGACTGCTTCGACTACGCGGTCTGTCTCGTTCTCCGTGAGGCCGTAATACATCGGGAGACGGAGCAGACGTTCGCTCTCCTTCGTCGTATACTTATCCTCGCCGCAGAATCTGCCGAAGCGCAGACCTGCCTCAGCGGAATGGAGCGGAACGTAATGGAACACCGCCATTATATCCTTTTCCTTGAGGTAGGAGATAAGCTCGGTACGCTGAGCGATATCGCGCACCTTGAGGTAGAACATATGCGCGTTGTGGCTGCACTCCTCAGGAACGACAGGACGCTCTACAAGCCCCTCTGCCGCAAGCGGCGCAAAGCCCTCGTAATATCTCGCCCAGGAAGCGAGACGGTCGTTGTTGATCTCCTCCGCCTTCTCGAGCTGAGCGAGGAGATAAGCGGCGTTGATGTCGCTCGGGAGGTAGGACGAACCCATATCCACCCATGTATACTTGTCCACCTGACCTCTGAGGAAGCGGCTGCGGTTCGTACCCTTTTCGCGGACGATCTCCGAGCGCTCGCGCATAGCAGGGTTGTTGACGAGGACGGCTCCGCCCTCACCCATGCTGTAATTCTTCGTCTCGTGGAAGGAATAGCAGCCAAGGTCGCCGATCGAGCCGAGCGCCCTGCCCTTGTAATACGCCATAACGCCCTGTGCAGCGTCCTCAACGACGAGAAGGCCGTGCTTCCCTGCGATCTCGCAGATCGTATCCATCTCGCAGCCAACGCCTGCGTAGTGAACGGGAACGATAGCCTTTGTCTTCGGGGTGATTGCAGCCTCAATGAGCTTTTCATCTATATTGTTCGTGTCGGGGCGGATATCAACGAAAACGATCGTTGCGCCTCTGAGAACGAACGCATTCGCTGTTGAAACGAATGTGTAGGAGGGCATGATAACCTCGTCACCGGGCTTGATGTCGGCGAGCAGAGATGACATTTCCAAAGCATGGCTGCACGACGTTGTGAGCAGCACCTTTTCGCTCTTTGTCTGAGCTTCGAGCATCTCGTGACATTTCTTTGTGAAGGCGCCGTCGCCGCAGATCTTTCTGTTATCGACAGCCTGACGGATATACTCAAGCTCTTTTCCGACAAAAGGCGGTTTATTGAAGGGTATCATAAACAAAACATCTCCATCTGATCTAATTTTACTACCCTATTCTAGCATATGGATTTTTGTTTGTCAACATTCCGCACAGTACGTCAAAAGCGCCATTTTTTAGGCATACGTCACTAATGACCACATGAATTTTTATGCAAGTTATCCGATTTTTGTGTAATTGAAGACGCTTGTTTTGCAATAATAATAGGAAACGAAGAACACGCTTGAAGACGTATTTCCTGCCGTTTCACACAGCAGGTAATTATTCAATAAAAAAATCCTCATTGTGCTTTGAAATTTCTCCGTATACGTCAACAAAAAACGCCGCAAAGCAGAAAAAAACGGCGGTGCAGCGCGAAAAAAAGCACCGGCAAGCTCTGCCGGTGCCTCAATTATCCTGTTATTACTCGCCGAAATACCTCTTGAGCAGACCTGCGAAGCCTGCGCCGTGTCTCGCCTCGTCCTTAGCCATCTCGTGAACAGTGTCATGGATAGCGTCGTAGTTGCGCTGCTTTGCTCTCTTTGCAAGATCAAACTTGCCTGCGCACGCGCCTGCCTCGGCGTCAACGCGCTTCTTGAGGTTTTCCTTTGTGGAGGAAGAAACGACCTCGCCGAGAAGCTCCGCAAACTTTGCAGCGTGCTCAGCCTCCTCGAAAGCGTAGCGCTTGAAAGCCTCTGCGATCTCGGGGTAGCCCTCTCTGTCAGCTGCTCTCGACATTGCGAGATACATACCGACCTCGCTGCACTCGCCGTTGAAATTGCTGACGAGATCCGTGTAGATATCGTCCTCGACCTTATCCTTCGCGCCCTCACCGATGAGATGAAGCGTAGCATAGGACATTTCCGCCTCGACCTTGTTGAACTTTGAAGCCGGAGCCTTGCAGATGGGACATACTTCGGGAGCTGCGTCACCCTCGTAAACATATCCGCACACTGTACATACAAACTTTGCCATAATAAATTACCTCCTTGTAATAAGGGAAGCGACGATCAAACCGGGCGCCGATCAGCAGGCATGATTTGAACAGAAGCTCCCATAGATACACTTTAAGATCAGCACTCGCTGCACTTGCCGTAGAAGATCAGATTGAATGACTCAACGGACTTTGCGCCGTTTATCATCGCCCTTTGAGCAAAATCGTCCAGCTCCTCCGGGAAAAACACATCGAGCACTCTGCCGCAGCCTCTGCACACAAAATGCGAATGCGGAGACATTCTGGCGTCGTACCGTTCACAGCCCTCAACGACTGCGACCGACTTTACGGAGCCGTTGCTTTCCAGCAGCTTCAGGTTCCTGTAAACGGTTCCGAGGCTGAGATCCGGGTACCGTTGTTTGAGCGAATTGTAGATCCACTCTGCCGACGGATGAGAATCTGTTGACAGAAGCAGCTCGTAGATCGCTTGTCGCTTTCTTGAATAATTCTGAGTTCTCATATTGACGTACCGGACGCAGACGCCGGGCGGTGGGCATATCCCTGTTGAAGCCGAAACGTCCGCTTAATCAGTTACAAATTAATAATAATTACTTATTTAGTATTATACTATAAAAATTCAGATTTGTAAAGAGGAAAATAAACAGTTTTACACTAACTTTCAGCTAACGCCGCCAAAAATTTCCCGATGATATTATCGCCGGAAACGTATTTCCGCGCGACATAACAGAGCTTCCGAAATCAGATCATAAAAATTTAAGGAGCCACTGAATAAATCACGTCCTGCGGACTGAGTACCCATCTCGCTTGTTCTTTTTGGTCAAATTGCTTTCAAAACCCTTGAAATACGTCAGT
>CADAYJ010000009.1 GCA_902792115.1 uncultured Ruminococcus sp.
AAAGCTGGAGGCGTGCGGCTTCCCTGACGATGTAGTAGACGCTATCGACCTGTTGACGCATAACAGCAGGATGCCCTATATGGACTACATAAAAATGATTAAGCGCAACGCGCTTGCAAGAAAGGTAAAGCTGGCTGATCTCAAGCATAACAGCGATCTTTCCCGCATAGACCATTTTAACGAGCACACCTTCGAGCGTATAGCGAAGTATAACAAGGCGCTCAAATATCTGACTGATGAATTCTCAGACGATTATAATGAGTTTGAAGATGAGTAAACAGCCGCATAGCTCTCACAAAACAGCTTGATCTGACAAAAATCGCCGCAGTGATCCTTTTTGCGATCGCTGCGGCGTTCCTTTTTATTCCGTTGCTTTATGATTATTTGAGCGACTCTACGGCTGCTTTCAGCTCATCGGCCTTATCGAGCTTTTCCCAGGCAACGCCGAGATCCTCTCTGCCAATGTGACCGTAGCTTGCGAGCGATCTGTAAATCGGCTTGCGAAGATCGAGATTGCGAATAATTGCGCTCGGTCTGAGGTCAAACACCTTCTTAACCGCCTTCGCCAGGATATCGTCGCTCACCCTGCCTGTGCCGAAGCTGTCAACGAGGATCGAAACCGGCTTCGCTACACCGATCGCGTAAGCGATCTGCACCTCGCACTTGTCGGCGAGCTTTGCGCCTACGATATTCTTTGCGACGTGTCTTGCAGCATAAGCGGCGCTTCTGTCCACCTTCGTCGGATCCTTTCCGCTGAAAGCTCCGCCTCCGTGGCGCGAGTATCCGCCGTACGTATCAACGATTATTTTTCTGCCGGTAAGACCGCTGTCTCCGACAGGTCCGCCGATAACAAATCTTCCCGTCGGGTTGATAAAATACTTCGTATCCTTGTCAAGAAGCTCGGCAGGTACTATCGGCTTTACGACGTTCTCCAGGAGGTCTCCTCTGATCTGAGAAAGCGAAACGTACGGATCGTGCTGGGTGGAGATAACGATCGTATCGACGCGGACAGGCTTGTCATCGTCATACTCGACAGTCACCTGAGTTTTTCCGTCGGGACGGAGGTAGGGAAGAGTTGCGTCCTTTCTCACCTGGGTAAGTCTCTTCGCGAGCTTGTGTGCAAGGGAGATCGGCATCGGCATAAGCTCCGGAGTTTCGTTGCAGGCAAAGCCGAACATCATGCCCTGATCGCCCGCGCCGATGAGATTATCCTGGTCAAGCTCGCCGTCCTTGCGCTCGTAGCTTTCATTTACGCCCATTGCAATATCGGGCGACTGATTGTCGATAGAAGTCAGAACGGCGCACGTGTTGCCGTCAAAGCCGCATTCCGGGCGGTCATATCCGATACTGTTCACGACCTCGCGCGCAACAGAATTTATGTCAACATAGCAGCTTGTGGAGATCTCTCCCATAACGTGGATCATACCGGTCGTCGCAGTTACCTCGCAGGCAACGTGCGCGTCGCTGTCCTGCTTCAGGATCTCGTCAAGTATCGCGTCGGAGATCTGGTCGCAGACCTTGTCCGGATGCCCCTCCGTAACAGACTCAGATGTAAAAAACCTCTTAGCCATATTTCCTTTCTCCCTTCATCATCTTTTCCTCGTCTTTCATTACTCTTTCCTTAAAAGACGCTATGTACAATTATAGCATAGAAGGCGAAAAAGTCAAGGTTTTGTCTTGCTTTCATGATCTATATTTTTGTGAGCAGGCAATTAAGCGCGGCGGCTTCAGGGGCTTTTTCGTACCTTTAAAACCATTTGTCTCATATCGTAAAAAAACACGAAAAAAATCTGAAAAGTTGTACAGTAATAATGTTGCACGAATGAATACTTTAGGCTATAATTAGAATAACATTTATTTGTCGGAGAATTGCCTATGAAAAGAATGAAAAACAGAATAATCAGCGCGTTTCTTTCGCTTGTGATATCGGCAGTGCCGCTTGGTGCGGTCACGGCGTCCGCTTCGGAGATGGAGCCGGTCGAATGCATCCTGGGCGATGTGAATACAGACGGAAAGGTGTCCTTGAAGGACGCCTCTATCGTACAGCTTTCAACTCTTGAGCTGAGGACACTGACAACGACGCAGCAAACGCTCGGCGACGTTGATGAGAAGCCCGGCGTTTCGCTCACCGATGCGTACCTTATCCAGACCTACGTCACGAGTACAAAATGCGACCTCCCGAAGAATACGGCAGGGTACTCGATCGGCGACAAGATCCTCGTCGAATACGTTCCCGAACCGGATATTCCAGACGTTCCGCCGGAGGATACCGATTCATCAAAACAGGATCATGATACCGACACACCGGATGTTCCGAAGCCGGACGACAAATCATCTGATACGGACAGCGCCGCTCCTTACGGCAGCAGCGACACCGAGCAGAACGCAAGCGATACTGAGACCGACACGCTGCCCCCGGTGATCCCCGTTCCGGAGAGCGACTCCGAAGAGCCTGCCGTATCGGATACCGATATGCAGCCTGTGTCCGATACAGATACGGCTTCTGATACGGAAGCCGAGGCGAGCGATATCCCTTCGACCGATTCCGAACAGCCCGAGCCTGAAACGGACAGCGACGAGCCTGTCGTCGTCCGTTCTCATGACGAGATCGTCTATGACCTCGACGGCGGATTTGAACGCGCCGCAATGGGCGACGCATGGATCCTGGGAAACAGCGTCAGCGGCAAGAAGTGCCTGATCGAAAGCGGCAGCGGAATAAACGGCTCCAAGTGTCTCAAGCTGACAAGCGAATCCGAGAGCCTCACTTTTGCCGTCAATCGTCTTAGCGGCCTCAAGCCGGAATGTACGTATAAGCTGACTGCCAAAGCGTGGGGCGATCTCACCGTAAGCGACGAGCACCACAACGGGATCTTCCTCCAGGCAGGCGGTATCCACAGCGGCTGGGGCGTCAACCGTAATGAAGACGGTTCGGTAAACTACGGCGAGGGCGCGATCTTCGACAGCTACAACAACTGGATCCAGAAAAGCTGCGGCGAGACAACGATCACCGTCTATTTTGAATCGACAAACAAAGGTCTTGCCGACATCGAATGCGCGCTCTACGGAACGGGTACAGCATACTTTGACGACGTCACGCTTACAGAGGTCGATTACGACAGCGAGCCGGTCGATAAGATCAGAGTCGTCACCGAAAATATCGGACTCGTCCTCGAGAAAAAGGACGTTGAGGGGATTTCGCGCGAGCAGATTCAGGTTTGGTGCGACGATGTAGAGTGGAGCTACCATGTTATGTGTGACCTGATGGGCGAAGCGCCCTTCGGCGGAACGAGGCTTTACCTCATCTCGACGTACGAGCCGTACATGAAATCGTACCAGGCGCTCAGCGGAATCAACCCGATCAAGTGGCGCGGCGATTATATGAGCAAGGCCTGCCGCCGGTTCTGCGAGGAGGATATCATTTCCGACGTTGCGTACCATGAGCTGGCGCATCTCTTCGACAGGCTTTCATACCGGTGGCACTTCAATACAGAGTTCGGTGCGGAGTACAAAAAGCTCTACGTCCTCCAGCAGAGGGGAGAGGGCTATTTCCTCAACCACGGCTGGGGAGACCGGCTGCGCTACGACGGTCTCGCCGAATACGCAAAGAGCGTAAGCTCGGGCGGATACGACAAGTCGATCGCGCTGCGCGACGGCAAGGATCATTACGACGGACTGAACTACGTCACGTACCGCGCCACCGAGGTCGTTGGCTGGGATACGGTCAGAGCGGTATTCCACGATTACTGCAAATACTTCGATCCGCGGTTTACGTCATACAGAGCGCGCTTTGACTACTTTATGATGTGTCTCCAGGACAAGTACAATGAGACTCACCCGGAGGCTACCGGCTTCGAGGTCTACGATTCCTTCCCTCCGGGAGAGTTTGAGTATATCCAGGATCTTATCGGCAAGCCGGGCGGTGAGAAGGAGCGGATCTACAAGGTTCAGTTCGTGGATCCCGACGGCAAGAAGCTCTTCTTCAAGTTCGTTCCGAGCGGTGACTCCGTATCGCCTCCGCAGCCTGCTGATTCCGAACAGTACGGCAAGTTCACCGGCTGGGATACAGACCTTTCTTCGGTGACGTCCGATCTTATCGTCACGGCGCAGTATGAGAATTTTTCGTTCTTCGGAACAACGACGGTCAGCACGGGCAGCGACAAGATCTGCGAAGGCGAATACGCTTCCATCACCGCCTCCGCGCCCGATCAGGGAACGTATCAGTACGATATTATCTGCATGAAGGGCAGCGAAACGCTCTTTGAAAGCGGATATTCGTCGTCTCCCTCCGCCAAGGTCCTCATCGACAGCCCGGACGGCTATACGGTGTATACGAAGATCAAGGATTCCTCCGGTCGGGAGCGCATGACAAACAGAGCGCAGTTCACGGCGGAGCGCGCCGTAGTTGTGTATTACAGCGGCTTTAATAACCCGAATATCCATTACAGGGTTGGCGTGGGCGCCTGGACGGCAGTTCCCGGAGTTAAAATGACGGCAAACAATGACGTCGCAGGGTATTCCTATAAATACGCTATCCCCATCTCTTCCTCCTCGACTTCCGTTACGCTTTGCTTCAACGACGGCAACAATAACTGGGATAACAACAACCAAAATGACTACAATCTGTTTGAAGGTGCGTACGGGATCAAAAATGGTATTGTGACTAAGCTCGAGAAGTAACAAGCCCCGGTCGTTATGTATCACGACTGCACAGAATGCCTCGCTTCCCTGCGGGGCATTCTTCATACGATCCGCAGGATATTCCGCCGTCAGCAGGAACCGCCTGTAAGCCGAGGTGCAATTACAATTTACAGCGGTCAGTATCAGACGCGGAAAACAGCTAAGAAATTACTGTATTTTCCAACGGAGCTGCCTGCGGCCGCCGCAAAGATTTTCTTGATTTCTAATGAGCGATATATTATAATAAAAACAGCATTTTTTTTCGGAAGGAAGGATGAATATATGAATAATATTATCAAAAAGCGAGTGCTGTCTGCTGCTGCGTTTTCTCTTTCTGCTGCAATAGCTCTCGGCAGCGCCTCCGTTTGTGCGTCGGCAGACGCTGCGGCGCCGCTGAGAATCTCGGAGTACCGCTGTGCCGCGCCGGAGAATCTTCCCGACAGCGACGTCCTTTTCGCAGGCTACGTCAACAGCCTGTTCGGAATGGATACGGAGCAGACAAGCGGTAACAAGCTGCCGGCGGCGTCGAAGCGCAAACCGCTCAGCGATACGGATCAGGTCATTTACGACATTCTTGCACAGAATGTCAAAGATGTGGCAAACGGCTCTCAGACCAACACAGTGTTCACGGTCGAGTCCAAGGAGATCAAGGAAAAGACCGGCATATCAGTCAGCTTTGACCAGATCGATATCGACAGTATTATCGACGCTTTGCTCTGCGATTTTCCGTATGAGCTTTATTGGTACGACAAGACGACCGGCGTTCTGGTTTCAACACAGTATTCGTTAGATTATTTTCTGACGCAGGATTATGAGCTTCTGTTCAGCTTCCCTGTCTCCGTTGATTACAGCGCGTCCGGCGGTTCCGATACGTATGACGCCGATCCTGTCAAGACAAAGGCTGCTGACAGCTCTCTCAAAAGGGCGCAGGAAATATTAAGCAAGGTCGATCCGAACTGGTCAGATTACACTGTGCTTGATTACTTCAAAAAATCTGTCTGTGACCTTACCTCGTATAATTACGGCAAAGCGGCAGAGGAAAAGCCCCAATACGGTGATCCGTGGCAGATGATATATGTCTTTGACGGTGACGATTCTACAACGGTAGTCTGCGAGGGCTATTCAAAGGCATTCAAGTACCTCTGCGACAATTACGATTTTAACAGCGATATCACCTGTAACCTCATGACCGGAGAGATGAGAGGCAACAACTCGCAGGGCGGTCATATGTGGAATACTGTAACGATCAACGGAAAGAATTATTTCGTTGATGTCACAAACTCCGACGAAGGAAGCGTCGGCAATGACGGCGAGCTGTTTCTCAAGGGCGTACCCGAGGAGGATTGCCTTTTCACCACTTCAAACGAGTATTGCGGCGTGAGCTTTGTGATCGGCAGGTCGCGCTATATGTTCACGTATGACAGTGAGACGCTGAATACGTTTTATCAGGAAGAGCTCATAATAGAGACAGAAACGCCGATGCTCCATACCGTTCTCTGGAAAAACGACAACGGAGACCTGCTCGAGACGGACAATAATGTTCTCGACGGCGAGACGCCGAAGTATAACGGAGCCGTTCCGACCTCGAGCGAAGGCGTGTTCTCCGGCTGGGAGCCGAAGGGTGCCGTTCACAGCGACGAGGAAACGGTCGTGTATACGGCGCAGTTTGCTAATCTCGAAGTAGAAGATATCAATTACTACGTAAACGGTGAAAAGTATTTAACAGACTCCGTCGTTGAAGGAAATTCGGCTGAGGAGCCTTCTGCGCCTGAGATCCCGAACTGCACATTTGCCGGCTGGTTTACAGACGAGGATTTCACGGAAAAGTATGATTTCACAAATCCGGTGAACGGCAATACCGATCTTTATGCCTGCTTTACCTGCCGTATCGCGTGGGAAAATCCGGACGGAACCGTGCTTTGGATCGAAGACGTTGTATACGGAGAAATGCCCGAATACGGCGGAGAGGAATTGACCTTTTATGATGGCGCGGCTTTTGCCGGCTGGACTCCCGGAGTCGTTCCTGCGTCCGGCGATGCCGTGTACACTGCGGAATACGCGCTGCCCGATCCGCAGCTGTTCACCGTCAGATGGGAAAACTTCGACGGTACTGTTCTCGAGGTCGATGAGAATGTTGCATTCGGAGAGACTCCCGTTTACAACGGCGATACTCCGAAACGCCTGTCGGAGGACGATTCGGTCGTTTACGTTTTTGAGGACTGGTCTCCTGCGGTCACTCCCGTCTACGGCGATATAGTCTATACGGCACGGTACACGATGAAGAGCAGTACATTCACCGTCACGTGGAAAAACTGGGACGGAACAGTTCTTGCTTCCGATTCGTATCCTGCCGGAACAATTCCCGTCTATTCCGGAGACGATCCTGTAAAGCCGGAGACCGAAACGTCTTTGTACACCTTCTCCGGCTGGGACCCCGAGCCTGCGGCCGTTACGGGAGATACGGCATACACGGCGCAGTTCACCGAGACTCCGAAGAAGACCGAGGATTCGGACAAGCCTTCCGACACGGACACACCGTCGGATACGGACGCACCTTCCGACACGGATACACCGTCGGATACGGACACACCTTCCGATACGGACACACCGTCGGATACAGATGTGCCTTCCGATACAGATAACCCCGATGATCCTGAAACAGGCAGGCTGCTCGGTGATGTAAATAACGACGGCACAGTGGATTCACTCGATGCGCTGCAGCTGCTCCGTCATTCTATCGGTCTCGAAACGCTTCCCGAGGGCGACCTGGTTTACAGCAATGTAGATCTGAACGAGGATATCGACAGTACGGACGCACTGCTTATACTTCGATATACAGTATCCTTCAATGACGGCCTCGGTATAGGAGAGCCTTTCGTTAAAAATATATAATGCAAAATATATAATGCAAAAGCACCGCCGGACAATTTTCGGCGGTGCTTTTCGGTTTGTTCGTGTTATTTACGGTCTGTATTACAGATCACTTCTGCTGGTAATCCTTGATGATGTCGATGATCGTGTCGTAAAGAGGTCTAACCTCGTAGCTGCCGATGATAGGCTCCTCGTGGGAGTTGCCGATACCGGAATCGTCCGTGAGGAATACGTACGTGCCGCCCGTTGTGATCGCGAGTGCGCGGCCGAACAGCTCCGTGTCTCTGTCGTTGTCGGAAGCTACTACCGGGATAAGGCGGATACCCTTCTTTGCAGCTTCCTCTGTCGCTGCGAGAAGCTCCTTCTCCTTTCCATCGTGCGGAGGTGCGTCGTAGATAAGGAACGCCAGCTTTACAGCGTCGTCCTTCCAGTCGCTGCTGAACATAGTCTCGTTGAGTATTTCGGCTACTGCCTCCGGGAAATCTCCGCCGCCTGCCGCGTCTTCGTTGTTCAGAGTCTTCTGTATCTTTTTAGTGTTGGTCGAAAATTCGCTGCACTTTGTGACGTAGTCATCGCCCTCGTCGCGGTAGAAGTTTACGGAATATCTCGTGTTGTCCGTCCCGATCTCCTTTGTGATCGCCGTGAACTCGCTCTGAAGGAAGAGCATTTCGTCGGACATAGAGCCTGTCGTGTCAACGATGAACATGATATCTGTCGCCTTGTAAAGCTCGCCGTTTCCGTCAAAAACTGCCTCAAGCTCCGTGCCGGTCGATTTCTTGCCGTCCTGCTCGTTCGTGCTCTGAGCCTCAATGCCGTAGCTCTGCTTCTTTCCGCCGCTCTCAATCTCAACGGAAGCTGCCTCAGCCCCCTGCGAGAAGAGGTAAACAACGCCGTTCTTGTCCGTTACGCCGCTCCAGAGTGCCTTGCCGCTCTTGTCGAGAAGAGTAGCCTTCGCGTTTGCAACAGCCGCGCCCGATGCGTTCTTTACGGTCACCATCGTTCTGTTTGTGGGATCGATCCCGAAGGAAGGATACGTTATTTTCCCGGAGCTTACGAGATTCATGAAGAAGCCCCAGTTTTCGTTGTCGCTCCATTCGCCTGCGGTGAGCTGACCTGCTTCGGGAAGGTCTCTTTCCGTCGATTCGTCGATCGTTGCGATCCCGGGCTGTCCGTCTGCCGTCATGCTTCTGTCAGCGGACATCGCCATATCACCGGCAGCGCCTTCGACTGAATCTCCGGCTTCTGCAAAAGTGCCGTAGTCAGCTTCCTTCGTCATTCCCTCAGCGTCAGACTTTTTTGTCGTTACGCCTGCTGTACCGTCGGCATACGTATTTGTTTCCATACCTGTGTCCTTGGCTCCGCATCCGTAAAGGCTGCAAGTCATTGCCAGTATAAGTGCCGCACAAAGAATTCTTCTCTTGATCATAATAATACCTCCTAATGTTTAACCGAAAGGGTTTGTGTTTTGTTTTCTGATAATTAGTCGTTTGCGGATCTCTGTTTCCTCACTTTATTTTAAAAATTTTTTTCAAGAATTTCCTTAGAATAAATGTTCGATACGCTCTTGACAACGAACGTATATTCGAGTATAATTAGATTATCGAATATATGTACGAAAAGGAGGCTCTTTAAAATGAAGAGGAAGTATATCGCAATAGATCTCAAATCATTTTACGCTTCCGTCGAATGTGTTGAACGAGGTCTTGATCCGCTTTCCGCCAATCTTTTAGTTGCCGATCAGAGCCGGACAGATAAGACGATCTGCCTTGCCGTGTCGCCGTCGCTCAAGGCGTACGGTATCCCCGGAAGGGCGAGGCTTTTTGAGGCTAAAGGCCTTGTCGATCAGGCGAATTCAATAAGGAGGCAGCGTGCGCCGGGAGGGCGATTTTCCGGCTCGTCGTGCGACGCCGCGCAGCTTGCCGCCGATCCCTCGCTGAGTATAGATTTTATCACCGCTCCGCCCAGAATGTCACTATATATGAAGGTCAGCACGCAGATATACGGGATATATCTGCGCTACATCGCCCCGGAGGATATCCACGTCTACTCCGTTGACGAGGTGTTCATAGATGCCACCAACTACCTTGAAACGTATAAAATGACGGCGAATCAGCTTGCGATGAAGATAGTCAGCAGCGTCCTTCGGGAGACCGGAATCACCGCCACAGCCGGGATCGGAACGAATCTTTACCTTTGCAAGATCGCTATGGATATAGTCGCCAAGCATATGCCGCCCGACAAGGACGGCGTGCGCGTGGCGCAGCTCGACGAAGCGTCCTACCGCGAGCAGCTTTGGGATCACCGTCCGCTCACCGATTTCTGGCGCGTAGGCGGCGGATACACAAAAAAGCTCGCTTCCCACGGCATATATACGATGGGGGATATCGCGCGCTGCTCCGTCAGGAACGAGGAGCTTCTCTATTCGCTTTTCGGAGTGAACGCGGAGCTGCTGATCGACCATGCGTGGGGCTGGGAGCCGTGTACGATCGGAGATATCAAGTCGTACCGCCCGGAGAGCCGCTCGCTGAGTCTGGGGCAGGTTCTCTCAACGCCCTATACTTATGAAAAGGCTCGTATAATTGTCCGCGAAATGACGGAGCTGCTCGTGCTCGATCTCGTGAGCAGAGAGCTTGTTACCGACCAGATGGTTCTGACAGTCGGCTACGATACGGAGAATTTGAAAAACAAAAACTATACGGGTGAGGTAACGGTAGACCGTTACGGAAGGCTCATTCCGAAGAAAGCTCACGGCAGCGAAAATCTTTTCTCTTATACATCTTCTACCGCGGAGATCGCGGAAGCCGTCATGCGCCTTTTTGACCGCATAGCCGACAAGGAGCTTCTTGTCAGGCGCGTTTGCGTCGTCGCGAATCATACCGTGTACGAAAAAGACGCGGAGCAGGAGACGGCGCAGCTGAGCCTGTTTTCTGAATTAGATGGTTATGACGACCGGCTCGAACGCCGGCGAAAGAGCCGTCTTCGCGAGCGTTCGCTGCAAAATGCCGTCATAGCGCTGAGAGAACGGTACGGCAAGAACTCCGTTCTAAAGGGCATGAACTTCCTTGACGGCGCAACGACGATCGAACGCAACGCGCAGATAGGAGGTCACAGAGCATGAATGAGTATTTTGATATCATCGACCTCCCGCACCATCAGTCTAAAAGGCACGCGCATATGTCAAGCTCGGGCAGGGCGGCGCAGTTCGCACCGTTCGCGGCTCTCAGCGGATACGACGAGCAGGTCGCGGAGGAGGCGAGGCTGACCGCCGAACGAACGCTTCTCGACGAGGAGACGGAGGAGCGGCTCAACGAGGAGCTCAGCCGGGTGAGCTTGAATATAAGCGAAAGGCCGCAGGTGCTTGTAACGTACTTTCTGCCGGACTCCAGGAAATCGGGAGGGGAGTATATCACGGTATCGAAGCGTGTCCGCCGCGTAGACGAGTGTATGCGCGAGCTGATCTTTACGGACGGAAGCTCCGTCTCCGCCGACGATATCTCCGACCTTCGTCTTGTCACATGAATAAACGAGCGGCTGCACAGGTCTGCCCCGTGTCAGCCGCTTTTTCTGTTTATTTCTCAGAGATAAGTTTGTTCACAAAATCATTGTCTCTTGCCGTAAGCTCGACCCACGCGGGGCGAAAGCCGCTTCCGACAGCGTTCCTTGCCGATCTGATATTTGACCACGCGGCGCAGTAAAACGGGACCTTTCCGAGTTTTATTACCTCAAGGGCAAGCCTGCTCGTAACAGCGGAGGCGATACCCTGCCGCCTGTACTCCGGAAGCACGTCAACGCCGATCTGGTACATCGTTTCGCAGTCGGCCGAGCAGCCCGCAAGCCCGACAAGCTTTCCTTTGTCGTATGCGCCTACGGCGAGAACGTCCCTGTCTCTGTCCGAAAAGGTCAGGCAGTTTCCCCACTCCTCGGTGTAAAGGCCGGCAAAGCTTTCCCGCCGCAGCACACGCAGCTCATATCCGCAGTCAAGCTCCTTCAGCTTCGTTATGTCGGGCAGATAATACTCCGCCATAAAACAGACCTTCATATCAAAGGGCGCGAGAAGCTCGTTCAGGGCGTTTATCTGCGGCGCTTCAAAGCAGCGGTAAGCGTCATACCGCCCGATATACTCCGTAACCGCCGCGCGTGTCCTTTCGCTCACCTGCGCAACGATGTTTCCGCCGTATGAAACAAGGTCACATTCAAACGGCAGCGGAAGATACCTTCTCGCCTTGGGGTGTGCCTTTGAAGCAGTCACAACGTTTTCTTCCGATAAAAGCTGCTCCGGTGTGCAGTTGCAGTCATACGCCGACTGCTGCAGAGCGATCTCCATGATGTCTTTATTTGTCATTATTCTTTTCTTCCCTTTCATAGAAAAAGCGGTACAGCATGACAGCATACCGTAGTCTTCTATTAAAGTCTATCAGAAAACGCAGAGAAAAGCAATACGAGCCAAAAGAAATGCCGGCCTTTTCAGACCGGCATCCGCTCGTATATAAAGCTTCTTTGTCAGCGGCCGGACGGCCGCGGGCTTTCTTTGATAATAAATGTTTGACCGCAAAAGCGATACGGCTGAAAGCTGCCTGCCGGCTCACTTGTCTGCCTTGATAGCCTGTGTCTCGTAAATGAACTTTACATCCGTCTGAACGCCGTCTGCAGCGCCGGAGAAGTTGGAGTAATCGCGGCTGAGCTGAGAGAGCTTTCCGAGCCTGTCGCAAAGAGGCTTGATGTCTCCGTCGTATGCCTTGATGATCTTGTCAACGCCCTGCTTCTTGAACTTGTTAAGACCGTCGTCAAGCTGCTTTGAGCCGTCCGCAAGTCTGTTTACGCCGTCTGTAAGTGCTGCCGTACCGCTCTGGAGAGTGAAGAGGCCGCCGAGCAGATCGCCGCTTCCGCTTCTGAGCGTCTGAGCGCCGTTGTCAAGCTCTGTTACGGAGCCTGATAATTTGCTCGTGCCGGCTTTTAGCTGTGTTCCGCCGTTTGCGAGCTTTGCAAGACCTTCGTTGAGAGCGGATTCTCCGCCCATCAGCTTAGTAAGTCCGTCGCCCAGTGCGCCTGCGCCGGTGTCAAGAGCTGCCGCGCCGGCAGATGCCGTTGAGATGCCGCTGTAAAGAGCCTGAGTGCCCTGGGCGAGCGTGTCGGCACCGCCTGCAAGCTGTGCCGCCGACGTGCTGAGCGTATCTGCGCCGCCTGCGACCTTCTGTGCGCCTGCGTCGAGAGCTGCCGTGCCGGCTGTGAGCTTTTCCGTACCGTCCGCAAGAGCTGCTGCGCCGGTATTGAGCCGGTCAAGACCGCCTGCAAGAGATTTTGCGCCGCCCGTCAGACCTGCGCTTTCCTCGGTGCCGGTGAATGCTGCGCTGAGTGCCGCGGAGCCGGCGATAAGTCCGGGATTCTCCGCCGTGCCGTCTCCGTTGAACGCTGCCTGGAGCCGGGAGAGACCGCCTGTCAGAGCCGTAAGGTCTGTCTGAGAGCTTGCGGCGCCCTCCTTAAGACCTTCGGAGATCTGCTGCTGTCCCGCTACCGTCTGCTGAAGTGTGCCGATCATTACGGCAAGCTGCTGATACTGCTGCGAATCCTGCGGATAAGCGGCCTGCATCGCCTGAAGACCTGCAATGACCTGCTCATTATATGTGATAGTTGTATCGAGAGAATCCGCGGCGCCGCTGATCTTCGCCGTCGTTTCGCCGAGAGACTGCGCGCCTGCGGCAGCACCTGCCGCAAGCTGATCCACGCCTTCGCCAGCCTGACGAAGCCCGCTTGCGAGCGTCTCTGCTCCTGCGCCTGCCTGTTCAATGCCGCTTGCCAGCGTATCGGCGCCGTCCTTCGCACTGCCGAGACCTGCCGCGAGCGTATCGGCGCCGTTATCGAGAGCCGCCGCGCTCTGTGCAAGAGCCGCTGTACCGTCCGCTACGCTCCTTGCGCCCTGACCGAGAGTCTTTGCGCCGTCGGAGAGCTTGCCCGAACCGTCCGCAAGAGTCTTCGCGCCGTCGTTGACCTTGGAAGCGCCGTCGTTTGCGCTGACGAGACCTGCCGAGAGGGAAGATGTACCGTTTTTAAGCGTTGTCATACCGGCCTGAGCTTCCTTGAAGCCGCCGAGTATCTGATCGGAGCCGCTCTTCGCGGAAGAAATGCCTTCCACAAGCGTTCCTGTTGATTCATCGAGAGTCTTTGTGCCTTCGGACAGCTTCTTTGTGCCGTCCGCAAGTGTGTTGATGCCGCTGTCAAGCTGTCTGTCGCCGTCTACGAGCTGATCTACGCCGTTTGTGAGGTCGCCGGTGGAGCTTTGGAGCGTTTCAAGGCCTTTGCAAAGCTCTCCGGAGCCGCTGCAGATCTGCTCCGAAGCAGATTTAAGCTGGTCGATCTTATCCTCAAGCTCGTCAAGATCTGCCACGCCGTTGAAATCAATATCGGAGAAAATGCTGCTTGTGCCCGATGTGATCGTTGTTTTCATCTCAAAGTCGGTAACGTCCGCCGTGAACGAGAAGTGCTCGGGAATATCAATATCCTTCTTGTCGGAGAGTCCGAGGCTGTCCGTAAGTCCGGGAAGAGCGCAGCCTATAACGATAAGCCTGTCGCCGTCTGATACCATCTTTCCGTTTTCAACTCTGACGTTTCTGAACTTGCTGCCGTCAAGCAGAACGCCCGTCGCCATCATGAACGGAGTGTACATTTCTGTCTTCTTTCCGTTGATCTCGACTGTCTTCTTCGAGTTGTTCGTATAGTCGTATCTTACGGTGACTCTTCCGCTCTTGCCTGCAAGCTCGTCGGGGGATATCTCCTTGCCGTTGAGCGTATAGGTGATCCTGATGTCTACGGGGAGATCCGCCTCGCTGTATCCCTTGTAATAGATATCGCCGCCGTTCGCCGACCATGTGATATCGGAGCCGTCGGCGTTGAAGCCGCCGTCAAACTTCATGTTCTGGATATCGGTAAGGCTGGAGATATCGGAGATCTCGCTGTCGCCTGCGGAATTTTTGAGCCAGTCGCTGACGATAGTCTTTGTCTTTTTGCCGCTTGCGTCCGTCATAACGTAAACGGTCTCGTCTTTCTCCCGGGCGTTGTCGGACGTCTCGCGGAATTCGGCCGTCTGCTTGTCGGAGCCGCCGTCGTTTTTCTTGTTCTGCTTATCATCTGCGGGCTGATTGCTGTTGTTTGCCATTGCATAGATGCCTGTCGAGCCTGCCGATATCATGACCGCGAGCATTGCCGCGATTATCTTGCTGTACTTTTTCATAATGGTTACTCCTTTCAAACTGCCGCGCCGGAAGTCTTCTTTTCGAGCTTCACGGTTCCGCTTTTCTTCTTTCCGCGCAGATGTCTCATATCGAGCGTCGTCGCTATTATGACGCGGTCAAAGAGGATCAGCATTGCGGGGAGAACGAGGTTTACTGTAAACATACTCACGATCGCGCCTCTCGAAAGGAGGGTGCAAAGCTGTGAGATCATATCAACGCTTGAATATATGCCTACGCCGAACGTGGCCGCGAAGAACCCGAGCGCACTCACGAGGATCGACTTTATCGAGGTTCTCAGCGCTATTGCTACCGATTCATTTTTATCCTTGCCTGAGATGCGCTCAATTTTGTAGCGCGTCGTCATAAGTATCGCGTAATCGACCGTGGCGCCGAGCTGTATCGTGCCGATTACGACGGAGGCGATAAACGGTACCGTCGTGTGCGTGTAGCACGAAAGCCCCATATTGACAAGCACCGCGAATTCAATGACCGATACGAGTATGATCGGCAGCGATACAGATTTCAGTGCTATCAGGATAATGACGAATACGAATGCGATCGACATGATGTTGACGACCTTAAAGTCCTTTGCTGTAATGTCGATCAGATCCTTTGTTGCAGCCGATTCACCGATCACCATACCGTTATTGTCGTACTTCTTTATAATATCGGAGATCTCGGATATCTGTTCGTTTACCTCCGGGGAGGCGACCTCGTATTCCGAGCCGATCAGCATCATCTGCCACTTGTCGCTCTTCATAAGCTCCGATACCGACTCGGGAACGACCTCGCGCGGTATGGCGGAGCCGATGAGCGTGTCGAAGCTGATAGTCTTTGTAACGCCCTCTACGGAGCTAATGTTGTCTGCCATAGCCTCAACGTCCTTAGGATCCATCTTCGAGTCGAACAGCAGGATATGCTGTGTAGACATTCCGTACTCCTCGTCGAGCTTCGCTGCAGCAACTACACTGTTGAGATCCTTCGGAAGAGTCGAGGTCAGGTTGTAATAAACATCAGTGTGCGTCTCGCCGTAAACAGCGGGGATCAGAAGCGCTACAAAAAGAACTGCGAAAACCTCGTGATATTTCATAATGAAATTTGAGATACCGTCGAACGAGGGGATAAGGTCGCGGTGGATCGTCTTCGAGATCGGCTTGTCGAAGATAAGTATCATCGAAGGCAGGATCGTAACGCAGCAGATAACGCCGATAACAACGCCCTTCGCCATTACGATACCGAGGTCTACGCCGAGCGTGAACGTCATGAAGCACAGTGCAAGGAAGCCTGCGACCGTCGTGATCGAGCTTGAAACGACTGATGTGAACGTCTTTCCGATCGCGACCGCCATCGCGTGACGGTTGTCTCCGGGGCAGATCGTTTTCTGCTCCTTGTAGCTCTCCCAGAGGAAGATCGAGTAGTCCATCGTCACCGCAAGCTGAAGTACAGCGGCAAGCGCCAGTGTTATAAACGATATCTGCCCCTGAACGAAATTCGTTCCGAGATTGTAGACTATCGCAAGTCCGACGCTGGAAAGGAAGAAGAGCGGGATAATGAAGGAATCCATCGTGATCGAGAGCACGATCAGATTTAGTATCGCCGCAATTATGACGTACATCGCCATCTCGTTCATTGTAAGCTCCTTGATGTCCTCAACGACTGCGGACATTCCGCTGATCAGGCACTGCTGACCTGCGATCTCTCTCATCTTGACTACGGCTTCGAGCGCCGCGTCGTCCGAGGAGGTCGTGCTGAAAAATACTGCCATCAGCGTGGAGCTGTCGGAGTTGAATGCGTCGTAAATGTTCTGCGGAAGAACCTCCTTCGGTACGGAAGCGTCCGCTATTGAATCGTACCAAAGAACCTTCTCGACCACGTCGATCTCTTCAAACTGTGATTTTAGTTTTGAAACATCATTGTCACTCATGCCCTCCAGAACGACGAAGGCGAAGCCGCCCTTTCCGAATTCGTCGAGCATGATGTCCTGCCCCTTCATAGTGTCAATATCCTTCGGAAGGTATGAGAGGATATCGTAGTTTACTCGTGTGTTGAGAAAACTGAACATCGCAGGCACTACGAGCGCCAGAGCAAGAATAAGGATAGGTATTCTGAGCTTTACGATTAACTTACCCATTTTCTCCATTCAGATCATCTCCTTTTGATTTACTCAAGTATAACACCAAAATGACCAATAGTCAATAATAAAAATGACTTTTGGTCAACTTTGTGTAGTTTTATAAAAACTGACCGTTGGTCAAAATTTCGTTTGTGCATTTTTCACTATTGACAACGAGAATTCTATGTTTTACAATGGAAATAGCAATAAAAAGCGCTGCTTTTCTCTTTGAGGCATTATTAATTCTATGCCCGGCAAAGCAGCATTATATTACACGAATGACGGGAGATGATACCTTGGGCAAGCTCGATATCAACAAAAAGGCGAAGGAAGAATCGCTGCTTAAAACGGCGTACCATCTTTTCATTGAAAATGGAGTAAGCAAGACCTCGGTGTCCGATATCACAAAAAGCGCCGGCGTTGCAAAGGGGACGTTTTATCTTTACTTCAAGGATAAATATGACCTTAAAAACCGCCTCGTCTCCTACCACTCCTCGCGTCTTTTTGAGATCGCGCTGGCTGAGCTTGAGCTGTGCAAGAATGAGCTTTCCTTCAATGAAAGGATCATTTTTTTGATCGACAATATCCTTTCTCAGCTTGAAAACAACAAGCCGCTGCTCGTTTTTATCTCGAAAAACCTCAGCTGGGGGATCTTCAAAAGCTCGATATCAACGGCTCAGAAGCACACCGAGGATTTCGACTTTATCGACGTATACCAGGCTATGCTGCGCGATGCTCCCGGAGAGCTTGAAGATCCCGAGATCATGCTGTATATGATTGTTGAACTGATAAACTCCACCTGCTACTCCGCAATACTTCATTCCGAGCCGGTTCCTCTCGAAAAGCTAAAGCCGCATCTTTACCGCTGCGTAAACGAGATCATCGGCGCTCATCTGAAGAAGACGGAGCCGAGCGAGTGACATATCCGTATATACTATGAGTGAAAGGTGTGTATCAACTTGAACAGGCGAAGAAAGACCGCCGCAATAACTCTTATCGTTCTTTCCGCCGCTGCGTCAGCCGCAGATATGGTGCTGATCGCAGTCCGCTTGATGTGGAAGCTGACAATTCCGAGGCAGCCGGGGCTGGGGGAGATGCTGGATCCCTTTATCCTTCTGTTCTGGCTTGCCGTTTGCGTGACTGCGTTCATTTTCGGCGTTATATCTCTCAGACGTTCAAAGCTCATAAGACAATAAACGAACCCCGGCAGGCTGATACAAAATGCCTGCCGGGGCTGTTTATTATTTTTGGGAAGGGAGTACAAGGTAGAATGTACTTCCCTTTCCCTTTTCACTTATAACTCCGTACTCAGCTGTGTGCATAAGTGCGATCTGCTTCACAATCGCAAGCCCCAGCCCGGAGACGCCCTTGCCGCTGCGCTGCCTTGAAGTGAAGTATTTCTCCCAGATATGGGGAAGAAGCTCCTCGTCTATCCCTTCGCCGCTGTCTGTGACCTCAAGCCTTGCGCCGCCGCTCTCCGTAAGGCGTACCTTGACCGTCTTGTTTTCCCCGGTGTGGCGGATCGCATTGTCGATCAGATTATACACAGCTCTCTCCAGACGTGAGGTGCTGCCGCAAACGGTGATATCGGGAGTGATCTCGCGTTCGATCGTGTACCCGTCTCTTTTGTAGAGATGCTCGAAATCGTTTGTCACTCTTTTCACAAGCGCACTGAGATCTAACGGCTTCAGCTGCGCGGATATGTCCTGAGACTGCAGCTCGGAGTATTCGAGAATCTCGTTTACGAGCGCCGTCAGCCTGTCCGTTTCTCTGATGATAACGCCGATATCGGAGTTGCGCTGCGCGTCGTCTGACCAGGAGTATTCGCCGACCTCCTCGGCGTAGCCCTTTATCATTGTGAGCGGAGTTCTGAGATCATGAGAGACGTTTGCGAGCAGCTCGTTTTGAAAAGTCTTGGAGACCTTGAGCTTTTCGTCCGTTTTGTCGAGCGTATCGCTCAGCTCGTCAAGCTCGGTGCAGAAGCCCTTGACGAAAGCCCCGGAGTAGTCGTCTTCGCCGATGTGATGCGCCTTTTCCGAAAGCTGTGATACCGGCTTTGAGAAGCGCCGCGCAATGAACCACGCCAGCACAAAACCGGTGATGAGCGAAAAGACTGTCACGATCAAAAGCTGTATGCGGATTATGCTGACGGCAGCGCCCACGGGATTCAGCGATGCACTGACGTAAAGCACATTCTTCTCGTCTGCGGAGCCGCCGTCTATGTATGCGCCGTACACGTATACATCGCCGCTGCTGTATTCGATCGTTCCGTCCTCGGATCCGCTCAGCTCGGACAGGAATACATCGTAGTTTTCCGGCAGGCTTCGGTAACCGCTGCCGTGCTTGCCCCTCGTTTGCCCGTTCCTGTTATGCTCTCCGTTGACGGGTTCACCGTTTGTCTCCCGGGCGTGCTCCTTGCTGCGCCCTTTTTTGAATTCGTCCGAGATGAAAAGCGGAACACCGTCTTCGTCCGTTATGTAAATAAGCAGCGAATTGTCGTGTGAGATATCGTCGATCACGTCGGAGAGGTCGTCTCTTCCTGCGCTTTCAATGACAGCTTCCGCCGCCGTGCGCGTATTGCTGATAAGCATCATGTTATAGAAGCCCTGGAGGAAAACCGTCTGCAGCAGCCATAGCACCGAGAAAATGATCGCGGTGAACAGCACGAAGTAGAGCCAGAGCTTAATCTTAAATGATCTGCGCTTCTTCAAATTTGTATCCCACCCCTCGGATTGTTTTGATGCAGCTTCTAAGCTCTCCGAGCTTGCTGCGCAGCAGCTTTATCTGCCAGTCTACGGTGCGGTCGTCTCCGAAGTAGTCGTACCCCCAGACCTCGTTGAGGATCTTGTCTCTCGAAAGCACGATTCCCTTGTTACGGACAAGCGTCAGAAGGAGGTCATATTCCTTCGCGGTTAGCTCAATAAGCTCGCCGCCGGCCTTGACTGTTCGCCCGAGAGTGTCGATCTCCAGACCGGACGCTTTGATCGTCTGATCCTTCCTCGGCTGTGCCTTGCTGTGGCGCGCGATTATGACCTTTATCCTCGCCATAAGCTCCTTCGGAGAAAAGGGCTTCGTAACGTAATCGTCAACGCCCACCTCAAAGCCGAACAGCTTGTCGAATTCCGTTCCCCTTGCAGACAGCATCAGCACGGGAATATCCTTGATCTCGCGTATCTTCTTGCAGGCGGTGAAGCCGTCCATATCCGGCATCATTACGTCCATTACGATCAAATCAAAATCCTCTCTCATGCAAAGCTCGACCGCCTTTGCGCCGTCATCAACGCTTGTTACTGTGTAGCCCTCGCGCTCCGCATTTCTTTTGATCAATGCGATGATATCCGGCTCGTCGTCGGTAATAAGGATCTTCGCCATACAAACCCCTCCGATATTAAAGTTTACTCATACAGTCCCGTCTTCTCCGAAAAGAAAGCGAAACCGGAGCTGCTGATTCCAGTATACACGAAAACCTCTGTTTTGCATAGAGCCTGGACGGTGAATTTTCGTTTTTATTTGAGTATTGATCTGCTTCATATAAATCTTTGATGATCCCCAAGTCCTTTACTGATACATAAACAAGCAAATCACAGAAAATGACGATTCTTTTCTGATCCTTGTACAAGCTCAAAAACGTACCGATTGCTGTCGGCACGTTTTTGCTTTTCTGGTAAATCTTCTTACTTATCGGAAGATGTATCAGACGAATTCTTTCCGGAGGCTGTTGCCGAGGAAGTGCCGGACTTCGTGCCGCTTCCCTTATCGGAATCGGACGAGGTTTTTGTTCGCTTCCTTTCCTTCGTTACGCCGGAGGATGAATCGGCTGAGGAGCTGTCGGATGACGGCTTCCTGCGTTTTTTGCGCTTTCTCTTCACGGAAGAAGATGTATCCGCGTCGGAGGATTCTGAGGTGCCCTGCTTCTTTTGGATCGTTGGGCCTTTCTTCCGGGCGCTGCCGCTTTCCTGCGAGCTGTTCTGAGACGCTGCCGATGAGCAGTTGGCTGAGGGAGCGTCTGTTTCGGCAGCAAATGCCGTTACAGCGCCGCCGGCCGTCATGACAGCCGCAAGAATGAAGATCGCTGCGATCCGTCTGCCTTTCTTCATAATGATCATATCCTTTCATAAGATTTTATATATCTCGGGTTGATCCCGTATATACCTGTAAGGCTGTTTTGCGATCATCTCATTCCTCGTGAGAAGCCGCCTTTCATGCCGCCCATGCCGCCCATCATGGACTGCGGGATCGAGTCTGTCTGTGTGCCGTTAATGATGATCGTGCCGCCGTTGTATTCGGCTGTTCCGTCGTAATCGAAGGAGGAAACCTGAGCCGTTACGTCGATCGTTCCGCCGTTTACGATAATATTTCCGTTGGCGTCTACGGCGTCTGTATCGCCCTGTCCCATCACGATCGTTGTCATTCCGCCGTTAAATTCAACGGTCGGAGTTGAGTAGCTGCTTTTCCTGGAAGCGTTGATACCGTCGTCGGAGGCGCTTATGCTGATCGTGCCGCCGTTGATCTGAACGTATGTTGCTTCGATGCCCTCGGAGGCCGTGATGTCGATTGTGCCGCCGTCTATCTGCACTACGGTCGTTCCCTGCACAGCGTCGCTTGAAGCCGTTATGTCAAAGCTGCCGCCTGCGATGTAGATGTATCCCACCGTGTTGTCTTCGTCGTTCTCGCTGTGAAGACCGTCCTTGCTCGTGCGGATCGTAAATGTTCCGTCGCTGATCCTGATTGAATCATTAGCCTCGATAGCGTCCGCCGCGCTTGTGATCGTGTATGTGCCTCCCGTGATCTTTACGTCGTCCTTGCCGGATATCCCGTTCGAGGTGGAGGATATCGTCAGCGTTCCAAGCCCGTTAAGTACGAGGTCGTCCTTCGAGTAGATAACGGCGTCGGTGTTCGTGTCGCCGTCCGCGGTGAACTGCCCCGTCACGCTGAGCGTATTGCCGCTGCTTGTCGTTGTGATGAAGCATTTGTCCGCCGATACAACGTAAATTGCAGGCGAGCTGTCGTTCGTGATCTGAACGCCGTCGAGAACGAGCTGTATCTTCGCTTCCTTGTCGGCGTTTACTCTGATCGTGCAGTTCTTCGCCGTGCCCGTTACGATGTAAACGCCCTCTTCGGTGATGTCGATTGTGCTGCTGTCCGAGACGGTGATCGTTTTCGCGCCCGATACGTCTGCGTTCTGAGTCAGATCGCGTTCGCTGAACATATCGCTCGTATCAAGCTGCCCGTTCGTCACCATTGTAACCTCACTGATTACCGCACTGTAACCGGAAGCTGTATTGCTCGCTTCCGAGCTTGCTTTTGACGAGACCGCCGATGAAGAAGCCTTTGATGAAGTGTTTGCCGAGGATGCTCCTGAGCTTGCCGCCGAAGCAGAGGTATCTGCGGACTTGGATTCCACAGCGCCGGCGGAGTTTTTGCTGCTCTCCGAGGAGGCGGTCTCCGGGGAAGAGCTGATTGCCGCACTGCCCGATATTGTCTTTGAAGAAGAGCCTGCCTTTGAGACTGCTTCGGAGGAGGCGCTTGACGAAGCTGTATCCCCGGAATCCTCGTTCTCCGATGCCTGCCCGCCGATGGACTCGACCTGAGTTTCCTCTGCTGCCTCCGAATTTGCGGAGTATACCGTGTTTTCTGCACCGATGCTTGAAGGGGCGCCGCCCGATGCTGCGGAACAGCCTGTCATAAGTGCGCCTACAAGGATAGCTGCTGTCAATATGTTAATTCTTGTCTTTTTCATCTTTCATAACCTCTCTTCATTTGGATTGTCTATATTATAAACTGCATAGTTGGAATCAGAAAGGAATGAATTAGGAATCTTTGTGGAATATAAAAAACCGGGAGAACGAAACATTCTCCCGGGAACAGCTATATTCATTTTTGATCCGCCGAAAGGAACCTGTGCAGGAACTTTACGAATATCGGCTCCCATGCGCCTTCATTATGCGGCGCTCCTCGGCATATCTCCTTGCAGAAGCGATTCTTCGGATAGTACGTAGCGAGCATCTCGCAGGCGGCCTCGGTGCTTTTGCATATCTTCTTCTCCAGCCGCCCGTCGTCTCCCGAGTAAATATAGAGGTACGGCATCCTCGGACGTATGCACGAGGTCGTGAACCTTCGCAGATCGTCGTTCGAGAACAGCGTGAAAGCGGGGGAGAACACACCTGCCGCGCAGAACAGCTCGGGGTGACTCAGCGCCGTGAAATACGACTGCAGTCCGCCGGAGGAGCTTCCGCAGAACGCCGTAAACTCACGCTCCTTTTTGACGGGAAATTTCTCCCCGACAGCCGGCATGACAGTATTCACGACGAAATCATCAAATATTTCGCCCTGCGGCTTCACCATTATCCTCAGCGGCAGCGGCCCTCTCAGCTTTCCAATGCTTTTCGGAGTAAGCTCGTCAGTGCGCTCCTTCGGTTTGCCGTCGTTGTGTATCCCCACGATTATTGCTGCCCTTCCGCTTTTTTCGCGCTCTGCCCTCACAGCCTCGCGCGTATGCCAGCTTCCGAACGCGGAGGATTCATCGTCAAAAACGTTCTGCCCGTCCGTCATGTAAACGACGGGAAACGTCTCGCCGTCTTCATGGGCGGGAACGTAAACGCGGATCTTCCTTTCACCGCCTGCGTAAGGAAGTGTAAACTCATGAACTTTTTCTTCCAACATCTCAGATCCCTCTTTTCGGACATTTTTTCTACTCATATTCTAACAAATCGAAACGCACGTGTCAATAATACCGCTGGAATTTGACAGGTGATCAAGCGCACTCCTGATTTGCATATTAAATGATATTGTGGTATAATACGAATCGAATCAGAGATCAACGCAGGAACAGAGGTATTGTATGTTATATATAATCAGACACGGAAGAACGGATTGGAACGATAAGAAGAAGCTGCAGGGCAGAACGGATATCCCTCTGAACGACGAAGGGCGCGAGATGGCGCGAAGAGCGCGCGACGAGTACAGAAACGTAAATTTTGACGTGTGCTACTGCTCGCCGCTTATCCGCGCGAAGGAAACGGCCGAGATACTGCTTGAGGGCAGGGATATCCCTGTCATAACCGACAGCCGCCTCGCCGAGATGTGCTTCGGCACATACGAGGGCATCGAGAACAGCTTTGCTGTCCCGGACTGCCCGATAAATACGTTCTTTCTTGCTCCCGAAAGGTATACGGAGCCGGTTGAAGGCGCTGAGAGCATCGAAGAGCTTTTTTCGAGAACGGGAGAGTTTCTCAGAGAGATCGTGTATCCGCAGCTCGATCAGGGTAAGGACGTCCTTATCGTCGGCCACGGCGCGATGAACTGCAGCATCGTCTGTCAGGTGAGAGAACTTCCCGTAAAGGATTTCTGGAGTGCCGGGATCGAGAATTGCAGGCTGATGACGTTGGAACGCGCCTCGAAGGTCAGAACATGACGATAAGGAAAGCTCCTTTGCCGGAAAACGGCTTCCCGGCATGACTCGTTTCGGGCAGTATCGTAATTAATTACGGCGGCAGTTGTCAAATACTCCATACTCAGCGCTTGTAAAATATGCAAAATAACGAATCACATAGGATAAAGAATTTGTTGAAAATTGAGCGTTATTATGTTATACTAAAAGCAATACTACACAGAGGCATATGCCTTTGTGAGGTGTTGCTTTATTTTTTTTGAGAAGGTGACGTCAGATGGCGAAAAGGAAGCAGAAACATCCGCGCACTATATACCCCAAAAAGGACAATTCCGTCCGGGAGCAGGTCATCAGCGTTGAGAAGACGATCGAGTATAACGATACCGGCCGCAAGGCTATAAAGAAGGAAGTGTATATGTTCCCGGTGATACTCGCCGGCGCACTGATCTACTCCTTCGGAATGAACATCTTCCTCCGTCCGCTCCACCTTTACTCCGGCGGCATGATGGGCTTTGCTCAGCTTCTGCAGGAGCTTCTCAGGCGGTCGGGGATCACGTTCGACGGCTTCAACATCTCCGGTATCATCTACTACCTGATGAATGTACCGGCGATACTTATCGCGATCAAAAAAATGCGCCGCCGGTTTATTCTGAAGACGTTTTTCGCCGTAACGTCGATCACAGTTCTGCTGTCGCTGATACCGATCCCATCGTCGCCCGTGCTTGACGACAGGATAACAAACGCTATCATCGCCGGCCTTATCTGCGGCACGGGTATCGGTCTGATACTCTGGGGCGGCGCGTGCGACGGCGGAATGAATATTATCGGAATGCTTCTGATCTCCGCAAAGGGAAAGGGCAGCGTCGGAAACGTCGGGCTGATATCCAATATTATCCTGTATTCCGCTATGCTGTTTATTTTTGATCCGGCAACGGTCATTTATTCGCTGATCTACTCCGTCTTCAACTCCATCGCCGTAGACCGTATCCATACGCAGAATATCGCGAGCCAGATCCTCGTCTTTACAAAGCGCAAGGATACCGAGGCTATGCAGGTCGAGGTCATGGGTACTCTCAACCGCGGAATGACGGAGATCGACGCAAGCGGCCTCTTCACGGGAGAAGAGGTGAAGCTGTTTATCATCTTTGCGAGCAAATACGAGGTCAACCGTCTGCGGCGTATTATAAGAAGCCACGACGAGGACGCATTTATCGTCGAAACTCCCGTGACGCGCATCGACGGCAACTTTATAAGAAAGGTAGCATAAAGCACCGGTGTTTTTTTGATTTCAGTGAGGTGGAATATTATGATACTAAAAAAACTTTTGTCATTTGCGATATGCTCTGCTCTTTTAACGGGCACGATTTATGCACCGCTTTCTGCGTCGGCGTATGAAGCCCCTGCGGAGTGTTCGGCTTCATCGGAAACGACCGATTCTCCCGAGAGAGAACGCGAAACGATCGAGTATCCCGACGCAAGCTCTCACAGTGAAGACCGCTCTCCCGAGATAATCTCCGGCAAGTGCGGCGGCAGCGTATCATTTGCGCTTTTTGAAAGCGGAACGCTTTTCATATACGGCAGCGGTCCCATGACCGATTACAGCGAGAACAGGGGCACGGAAGCTCCGTACCGCTCACGCGCCGGAAGTGTGCGCCGTATCGTCGTCGAGCCGGGCGTAACGACTGTCGGCAGCGAAGCGTTCATGTCTATGACAGACGCGGGCGAGATCCTTCTTCCCGACGGGCTGGAAACGATCGGTACAAGCGCATTCCTTAGCTGCACAGCTCTGTCGGAGATCTCGATCCCGTCCTCGGTCACGGTGATCGGTGAGTACGCGATCGGTTTCAAGCAGAGCATAAGAGACGATGAATATACGACGTACCGCATTAAGATCATCGGCGACGAGGGAAGCGCAGCCCGGACGTATGCGGACGAAAAGAATCTTAGGTTTATTTCGCGCAATCCGGACTCCGATACTCAGACGGATACAGAAACAGCACCGCAAACCGGCGTGACGACCGGTAAGTGCGGCGAAAACGCAGCGTACAAATATGACCACGATACAGGCATAGTTACGATCTCCGGTACGGGGGATATGTATGACTATGAATCATATTCATATTACGACGAATTGGAAAGTTCTCCGTTCAAAGATCATTCCGATATTAAAAAGGTCGTTATTGAGGACGGCATTACCTCCGTTGGAAACAGCGCGTTTGAAAACTGCTCATCGCTATCGTCAGTTACCCTTCCGGGTACGATTCGTTCCATCGGCAGCTACGCCTTTGCCGGAAACTATACGTATACCTACGATAAGAAAAAGTCGCATCTGAGGAGTATAGATCTTCCGGAGGGGCTTGAATCTATCGGTATGTGTGCGTTTCGGTACACTCCGCTTGAGAGTCTGACTATCCCTTCAACGCTCTTTCAACTTCAGTCTGATGCGTTCAGCGGCTGCAGTGAGCTGAAAGCGATCAACTGTGCTCCGGGCAACAGATTATTCAGCTCTGAAAACGGCTCTCTGTACGAGGGAGACGGCAAAACGCTTTACTTCCTTGCAGTGAATCCGGAGGAGCACTGCTGCGAAATACCCGAAGGCATTGAGACAGTCATGTCGGACGCGCTCGTTCGGCTTAGCGGCAATTTCGATCTAAAGGCTGTTGTTTTCCCCGAATCGGTAAAGTCGATGAGTTCGGACACACTCAATTACGTTGAGAACACGGCATTCATTGTTTTCAAAGGCTCTTTACCTCACAACGGCCCATGGGATATTTCGCTCCCTTGGTATGCGTCCGTATACTGCTCCTTCTCCGATCCTTACTGGAAGAGATATATGGAAGAGTACGACAGCAATGTGAAGTGGTACGACCTCGATGTTTATGAGGATACGCTGACTCTCAAAGCGGACGAGATCGAGGTGAGCGCCGGCGATTTCGCTTCGTTCGGCGTATACAAAATGCCGTATCACATTGATACGCCCGTCTGGAGCGTAGGGGACGAGTCCGTCGCAAGAGTTTTGGACAACGGCGCACTTTACGGCGTAAAAGCCGGAACGACGACTGTCACGGCAGCATCGCCCGACGGCAAGTATTCGGCATCTGCTAAGGTTACAGTAACCGGCGAGCTGAACGATATCAAGGACGGTCAGATCATAAAGGTCGATTACGGTGTTCAGCCCGCCGAGGAGGGCTGGGATGACATTGAGCGTTCGGATGTATACGGTGAATACCCCTGCAGCTCCCTCGGAGGCGTCTTTGCGATCATATCGAATACGCTGAACTTCTATTCGTTCACGACCGGTAAGACGACAATGCTCCGCTCCTTCCCGAACAAAGCGTATTTCGACGGCAGGAAGCTGTACGCCGTTGATGAGGCGATATGCCTGATCTTTGATACGGAGACTCTTTCCTTCTCGGAGATCAGGCTCGATGGAATGGAGGATTACAGCGGAAACTCTGCCGGAGCAGATAAAGCCGGAAGACTTTTTGTCTCAGCGTACAGCAAGACCTCTGATAAACAGAAGCTGTTCGTATTCACGCCGGATGGAAAGCTGCTCGATTCCGTCACGACGCTTTATCCGATCACGCGTTTCTCAGGCTTCCTTGACGACGGGCGCTTCTTTACGGAGGTTGAGGACCTTTCTTCGTATGCGTACAGTGTTTCTTTAGCACTCACCGCGTGGAAATTCAGCGGCGGAAAGCTCTGTGAGCTTCAGGCGGAGTCCCGGCAGAAGAATCGTTATCCCGACAGCGAGCCTGTTCTTTACAACTGCTTGTACTATATCGGAACCTGCAGTGACAGCTGCGCGGTGACGAAGCTGCTCGACGACCGATATCTCGTAACTACGAGCTTTTTTTCAGAAAAAATGGCTGTCTTCGATTGCAGCTTTGACGGGCTTCCGGAAAAAATATACGAGGAAGAATACAGGCCGACCAGAAATGAAGAATATATCTCCGAAAGCGACAAGGACTGCTATTACGATATCCCGTACAGAAGCACCTTCGATCGCTTTCACGGCGCGGTCGTCGGCTGCGGCGATCCCTTCCGCCTCGTCGAATTCGATAAGGAGTTTTCGTCCGTAGACAGCTCCACAAGAGCGCATAACTACGTTTGGGATCTGTATGGATACTCCGATATGATCCTCATCAAGGAAAAGACAAAGGATTCTGCCCTGTTTGAAGCGGTGAAATGGGATACCGACTCCCTGAATATCTCCGCCATACCGGAAAATGAAACAATGAAGGTCGGGCAGTGTCAGGATATTAGCCTCTTTGGCTTAGGCCGCTTCTCCTTTGAAGGGCGCTGGACGTCGAGCGACAGCACCGTCGCGTCCGTCACGGACTCCGGCAGGCTCGCTTCGTGGAAGGCAGGCGACGTGACGGTCACCTTTACAACGAACAACGGCAAATACTCCGTTCCCTGCAATGTCAGGGTATTGCCTCGCGAGGGCGTCGCGGACAGCGTTGTAAATGCGGATAACACCGAGGCAGTCAGATATAACAAGGGTAATCAGAATTACGGAACGTGGAGCGCTCCCGTTTGCTCGTACCTCTTTGAGGAGCCGAACGGCAGATTTACGCGCGCAGAGTATTTCTATGATCATGACAGCGATGCAGGCTGCGTTCTTGTCGTTGTCTACTCAAAGGATCTGAAGCAGATCAGCTCTAAAAAGCTCGTTATGGAGCTGCCTTTCTTCGGCGGCATTTACAGCGGCTCAAAGTACAATTATATCGTCACCGGGCAGGCGAATAACGAGGAGTCCGACGAGTGCGAGGTATACCGCGTCTCACGTTATACGAAGAATTGGGAGCTTGTGGACTATGCTTCCGCGTTCGGAGAGGATACTTATGTTCCGTTTGAAGCCGGCTCTCTCAGAATGACGGAATGCGGCGGAAAGCTGTATATCCACACGTGTCACTTAATGTATCAGAGCGGCGACGGTCTGCATCATCAGTCGAATTATTCTTTTATCGCATATGATGATCCGGAAACGAATAAACTGACACTAAGATCCGGTCATTTCGGCTATTCGAGCCATTCATTCAATCAGTTCGTAATATCGGACGGCAAGACAGTGTTCTCTGTCGATCACGGCGACGCTTATCCGAGAGCCGTCAGCCTGAAAAGGGTAGCCTCGGAAGAAGACGTAAGCTACTTTAACGATGGGGTGAATCTCCTTGATATCAAAGGCGAGATCGGCGACAATTGGACGGGAGTCTCTGTTGGCGGTGCAGCGCTTTCGACGAACAACTGTCTTGTTGTCGGAAACTCCATAGATATGAGCAATGAGGAAAACGTCTGCCGCAATATCTTCCTGAGCGTCGCCGACAAAGAGACGCTCAATAACAGGCTTATCTGGATAACGAACTTTAATTCTAGTGATGTTGATCTCTCCACACCGCACATTGTGAAGCTCTCCGACGAGCAGTTCCTGATCATGTGGGACAGATATGACTTTGTTCAGAGGTATGACAGCGAGTGGGGCTACAACTACATCGAAACAACAGTCAGCTTATGCACAGCAGCCGTTGACGGCAGCGGCAATGTAGTCTGCACAAGATCGTACCCGGATATGTGTCTCTCCGATTGTCCGCCGATCTTCGCCTCCGACGGCACGGTGAAATGGTACGTCACCGGCGACGGAAAAACACAGTTTTTCTCCATAGATCCCTTCAAGGCGGAAGAAGGCATGATCGGAGACCTCGATTACGACAAGAGCGTCACGTCGGCCGACGCGCTTTCCGTGCTGCGATGCAGCGTCGGAGCAGAGAACTTCTCGCAGCAGCAGATCCTTCTCGCCGATATCGACGAGGACTCGACCGTAACCTCGGCCGATGCGCTTGATATCCTTCGTTTCAGTGTCGGGTTTGCAGCAAGCGAGCGAATCGGTAAACCGCTCTGATTTTGTGTTCCATATTCATTATTAGAAGGAGGTCATTCTATGATCTGTCCCAAATGCAGAAATACGATCGCAGATACGGCTAAGTTCTGCACCTACTGCGGCAGCCCTGTCGCCTTGAACACAGATGATGTTTTTTTCGGCAGCCTTCCTGCCGGCATAACCAAGAATAACGAAAATACAGTCTCGTGGAGCGGTGAGTGCCGCGCGATCAAGTACAAGCGCTCGTTTCTCGTTCCACGGTGGGTAGTCGGGATACTCTTTTTACTCTGTATCTTTATTATCAACTTCGGCATTTTTCCCGACGATCCGTTTTCGGAGCGCGTAAAGCCTATGCTCGTGGTTACAGCGATAGCCGCCGTCTCGTATCTGCTTTCATGTGTCTTCATCATTGCAAACCGCGACGGCGTATTTCACGGTGAATTCAGCCTTACCCAGGATTCAATCACAGTCAGGGAGATCGTGAAAGCCCCCGAGGGCGGTTTCTACGGCTTCCTTCACGGTATGTTCTTCTTCATTTCTCTCATCGTGATCTTTTCGACGATCTTTAGCGACAATAATGCTCATCTTCATAACGAAGCCGAAGCAAACGCCGCCGTTTATCAATCTGCTTCATATAAAAAGGTAAAGTCGATCACCCCGTCACCCGACAAGTCGGTAATAATCGTAAAAGCCGGTCTCGGCAAGCTGCGTCTCCTCGTAACTCCGGTTCAGTGCGACTATATAGTCAAGGAGCTTGAGGATCGCTGCCGCAGAGCCGGGCAGCAGCTTTAAGGAGGTACAAAATGAGCAAGATCAAACTCGATATCGGCTGTATCGCAGGCTTTCTCGCGATTCCTCTGATAATCGCCGGCGCAGTCTTTTATCTGATGCATTATATTAAGGAAAACGAGGTTGAACAGGTAGAATTCGTGACGACTCCGACGGGAGACGTTGAGATCCCAAAGGATGATTACACAGCGTTCTACGACGCCGTAGCCGCTTCGGACACTGCCGCAATGAATGAGCAGCTCGATAAACACCCGGAGCTGATATACATTCAGGGCGCACTTTACCCGATGCTCGATCAGGTTGTTCTTCATTGCAGTCCCGACGCTGTACAGGTGATGCTCGACCACGGCGCGAAGCTCGACGACCGCTTCCTCTATGAACCGCGCAGCTTTAAAGAGTACACATATCAATACACTCTTGAAAATTATTTCAACCGTCATAAGCTCTCCGGGGAAGATCCCTCCGGCAGTGCGGAGCTGGAAATGGTCACGTTCCTTCTCGAAAACGGCGCCGTAACCGTCTACGGATACAGCGGCGACGATAAGAATATTTCAAACTTGTACGGCGACAAGGTGGTCGGCTCTCATCAGCCGAATGCGCTGTTTGACGCAGCCGCTTGGGTGTGCAGCGACGGTGCGCTTACAAGCAATGACGCAGCGATTGTAAAGCTGATAGCAGATTCCGTGAAAGACACCTCCGCTGAAAATGAGGACGGAAAAACAGCCTCGGAGTATTTTGAAGCAAGTGCCTTAGAAGCAGGCATTTCGGACTCTTCCTCCCCGGAGTATAAGGAAATCACCTCGGCACTCGGCAAATAGGGCGTAAAGCAGAGAATATAACCTTCCTTTTCAACAAATTTTAGTGCTTTAAATTGTGCAGGTATACAAAATTTAGCCGTCACATTGACTAATATGTACAAAATGCTTATAATGAATAATTGGGCGGCAGATTCTGCCGTTCAAATTCATTTGCAGATCGGCTGATCACGTCGGTTTTGCGCATTACGGAGGTCGTATTAATGGCAGACAATAAAATCCCATACAAAATCTATCTTAAGGAAGACGAGATCCCGAAGCAGTGGTATAACGTCCGTGCTGATATGAAGAACAAGCCGGCGCCGCTTCTGAACCCCGCAACGCACAAGCCGATGACGTTTGAGGATCTTCGCCCGGTCTTTTGTGACGAGCTGGTTAAGCAGGAGCTTAACGAAAACGACGCTTTCATTGATATTCCCGAAGAGATCCAGAGCTTTTACAGGATGTATCGCCCGGCACCGCTTGTACGCGCATACTGCCTTGAGGAGAAGCTCCAGACTCCGGCAAAGATCTACTATAAATTCGAGGGCAACAACACCAGCGGAAGCCACAAGCTGAATTCCGCTATCGCTCAGGCGTACTACGCAAAAAAGCAGGGCTTAAAGGGCGTTACAACGGAGACAGGCGCAGGCCAGTGGGGTACAGCCCTTTCGATGGCTTGCTCTTACTTCGGTCTTGACTGCAAGGTCTTCATGGTAAAGGTCTCCTATGAGCAGAAGCCCTTCCGCCGCGAGGTCATGAGAACGTACGGCGCGTCCGTTACGCCTTCTCCGTCCGACACGACGAACGTAGGCCGTCAGATCCTCGAAAAATTCCCCGGAACGACGGGCAGCCTCGGCTGCGCGATCTCCGAAGCCGTTGAGGTCGCAACTCAGACAGAGGGCTACCGCTACGTACTCGGAAGCGTTCTGAATCAGGTTCTTCTCCACCAGTCGATCATCGGTCTCGAGACGAAGACGGCTATGGATAAGTACGGTATAAAGCCCGATATCATCATCGGCTGTGCCGGCGGCGGCTCGAACCTCGGCGGTCTTATTTCGCCGTTTATGGGCGAGAAGCTCAGAGGCGAGCAGGATTACGACATTATCGCGGTAGAGCCTGCTTCCTGCCCGAGCTTCACAAGGGGCAAGTTCGCTTACGATTTCTGCGACACTGGCATGGTCTGCCCGCTCGCAAAGATGTATACGCTCGGCAGCGGCTTCATTCCGTCCGCGAACCATGCAGGCGGTCTCCGCTTCCACGGCATGAGCTCCACACTCTCTCAGCTCTATCATGACGGTTACATGAGAGCGGTAGCAGTTGAGCAGACGTCCGTATTTGAAGCAGCTCAGCAGTTTGCACGCATCGAGGGCATCCTTCCTGCTCCCGAGAGCAGCCACGCTATCCGCGTTGCGATCGACGAAGCTCTCAAGTGCAAGGAAACGGGGGAGGAGAAGACGATCCTCTTCGGCCTCACAGGTACAGGCTACTTCGATATGGTCGCATACCAGAAGTACAACGACGGCGTTATGTCCGATTATATCCCGACGGATGAAGAGCTCCAGAAGGGCTTTGACGGTCTTCCGAAGGTAGATTGATAAAAATAATTTGATTATAAATAATTTCCGCCCGAAGGTCTATGCTGCCCTCGGGCGGCTTCTTTACCTTATAAATTGTAATTGACAGTTTTTACATACCATGATATGATTATAATATGCAATTATGCACAAACGCCGTCTTATGTTCAAAATGCTTCGAGGTGATGAAATGAAAAAGATTTCCCGACGTTTTTCCGCTGCGCTTCTTATCATGCTGTTGATCTCCGTTTTCCGGCTGACAGCATTCGCTGACGACGACACGTTAATTTCATATTCCGCTGTGATGGACAGCTCCGGTAAACCGATCGACGAATTCGCTGCGATGGAATGTATCTCCGAATCCCCGGAATGTGTCATACCGAAGACATTCAGCGGTAAGCCCGTCACGTATATCGCCGATACGTTCCTGCGCAAAAATCCGTATGTCAGCAAGGTTACGATCGAGGGCGATCCGCTTAGCATGAACAGCGAGACGAATGAAAAGTACGATTACCTCTATATCTCTGATTCATACAATCTCAGTGAAATTGAGGCTGCAGGCAGCAGCACGGCGTATGCTTCCGAGAACGGTGTGCTTTTCAGCAAGGATATGAAAACGCTCTATCAGTACCCTGGCGGAAAAAATCAGAGCTACTACGTTATCCCCGATACAGTCACAAGGATTTCCGCAAATGCTTTTCAGAACGCACAAATTGCCGTGCTCTGCATTCCGTCAAGTGTTAAAGAAATTGATGAAAATGTTTTTGACGGCTGCAATAAGCTGCAAACCATATACTATCAATGTGAAAACGGCGATTGGAGCCTTGTCAATAATAAATCCGAAATACCCGATTACATTTCGATAGTTTCGTTGTTCGGTTCATTCCCCGAAGGTGATATTGCCGATATACTCCCTGTCTTAGGAGACTATAACGACGGCTCGGAAATACAGTTCGAGGATACAGATCCCTTTGATTACACAGAATTGTACGGCGATCTGTACGACGATTCGCAAGAAAACAGCGATCATTCGGGCGTTTTGCCGCTTGATTCCTTCTACGACGGTGCTGCTCCCGATTTTTCCGAGGGTGTAAAAACGCTTCTGAACAGCGTTCTTGGTGCATTGATCTTTCTGGCTGATGCTGTCGGTATCTTGCTGCTGATAGCATTCTTCGTCGTTATAAAGCGAAACAAAGCAAAGGGCATCAATGATGGTGCTGTAATACCGGGCGGCCTCGTCAATCATATCACTCAGCCCGATGCCTCGGATTTTACCATTGGTGATGCCGAACCGTTGAAGCCCGGGGACGATACCGCTCCGGCAGACGAGCCTGTCACCGGCACGCCGCAGACAGAACCCATTGCCGAAAGCACAGCGCCGGAGCCGACCGGGAGCGAAGGCAGCGCATTGGACGTATCCCGGACGCCGATACCTGAAATCAGCACACCGAACGTCACGATAGATCATTCCCCTGCCTCAGAACCCACCGATCAGCCTGCCGGGAACGCAGTCTCGGAAGCATTCGGCGCGGACGATGTTACAGAGAATTACGAAGCTGCCGGTAACGCAGAGCCGGAGGACGTCACCGGCTTAGGCTTAGGCCTCGACCTTGGGATCATCATGCCTCCCCGTGAGCAAACGCCGGAAGAGGAAAACGATGCTGCGCCGACTTCGGAAATCACTGAGGATACTTCCGCAAGCTACGATCCGTCTTCCTATACAGGCGCGTACAGCGGCAAATCGGAATACAGCGTAAGACATGATCTGATTGAAGGGCAGCCGTATGACGGTCCGATGAGCACGGTCGATCCCGATAACTACACCGGCGTATATTCCGGCGATTCTTCATACAGCGTCGTCTGCAACAATCCCGAGGACAGTACGCCGTCTGAGGTCGATCCCGGCAGCTACACAGGTTCATATGCTGCCGATCAATCCCATAAGGTTGTCCACACGAATCCCGAGGACGAGCCGAAGCCCTTCTTTGATCCGCAGGATTATTCAGGCAGCTATTCATCGCCGGACGGAATTCAGGGCTTCGTAAATCCTGATTCCTTCTCAGGCAGCGCCAAATAATAACCTCCGGATTATAATGCCGAAAGGTCGGCACACCTTTGAAAAAACAAATGAAGCGATCATTAAGGCAGCGCCGCATATACCGGCTTTATTCCGGAATTTACCGGGTTTGCGTGGCAGTCACACTGCCGAATTGATCTAGGTGTGCATTTTTGGCACAATTTCTGTGCGGTATTGCCCCAATAAAATAGTACTTTTGTCTTGCAATCAAATTGAATCTGTGATAGAATTATAATAGCATCCGCGTAGGCCTTGCGGATAAATGATATTGAATCGTTTTAGGAGGATTGAACATGAAAAGACCACTAAAAATTGCAGCAGCTGCATTTGGAACGGCTCTGCTTCTGCTTTCCGCGCTTCCCTTTGCAGCATCGGCAGAAGCTGTGACCTCGGGAGACTACAACTACGAGGTTCAGGGCGGAGACGTCGTTATCGTCCGTTATCTCGGTGAAGACGAGCAGATCGTCGTTCCCGCGACGCTCGACGGAAAGGCCGTGACTGTTATCGGCTCAAGAGCGTTCGAGATGAACCCCGACATTACGAGCCTTGAGATCCCGGACGGCGTTAAGAAGATAGAGGATCACGCTTTTGCGGTTGACAAAGGCATTGCAACACTCACGCTCCCTGCAACTCTTACGGAGATCGGCGAGGCAGCGTTCCAGCAGTGCGAAGGCCTGAAGACCGTTAATTTTGCCGGCGACGAGAGCGCTTGGGGCTCTGTCAAAATAGCGGACGGCAATGAGCTTCTCACGGCTATCACACCGAGCTATAATGCTGCGCTCACACCGCAGGAGAGCAGCTCCGCCGAATCGTCGTCCAGCGAGGCAGCTTCCTCTGAGGCATCATCGAGCGAGGCATCATCAAGCGAAGCTGCATCCAGCGAAACAGCATCGAGCGAAGCAGCTTCCAGTGAGGCATCATCAACCGCAGCGGAAACGACCACAACAACAGGTGAAAGCACTGCTTCCGAGCCGGCTCCCAAAGGCTCAAGCGTTAATATCCCCTTGGTAGTAGGCGGCATTTTGGTCGGCGTCGCAGTCATCGACATTATTTATTTCTCCATCAAGAAGCCGAAAGAGTAAAAATTATGAATACTGCCGGATAGAGAAACAGTCCGGAAAAACCGGGCAGCCCGACTGGGTTGCCCGGTTCATGCTTTATAGCGCCGTCACTTTTTGCTGAATACCGCGGTGCTTTATACTGCGTCACAGCCTTTTTGTTCTGTCCATAGAAACCTGCGAAATAAGGCTTCAGGTCGAGCGTTGCCATGCCAGTGGGCTCGATGACCACATAAGGATGGGCCATCAGCTCCAGATAGTCCTCCAACAGTGTCCATCCGTCGCTATCAGGATCATCGTTCTGGTTGGCGGTATGCGCATCACTATGGATGAGAGCCTCATACCAGTCGGGCATGCCGTCCTGATCTGTATCCCAATTCTCCGGTCGGGCCTCCTCAGGATACACCTCCCAGCCCT
>CADAYJ010000010.1:0-42675 GCA_902792115.1 uncultured Ruminococcus sp.
CCTGTGCAGCGAGTCTTAGATAAGCTATGATCTCTAAGGCTGATTCGGTGGTCACCTCGCCTTTGACACTAATAACGCCTTTCGCCGCAAGCAGTGCGGACAGCTCATGATCGTGGCTCCCTCCGGAGTCCTCCTTGTGGATCTTTAGTGATGGGGTCATTTTTATCATGCTCCTTTCTATAATTTAGTTTTATTTTTTGTTTTCAGCAGTTGTTCCTGCTGTGCTTTTATTTTAGCAGAGTTTGTTTTTAATTTTTAGACATTACTTTATCCCAAACGCCCCTGAAATTTTTTTCGTTTTGGGATAAAATAAGGGCTTGACAAAAAAATAGGCAGTTCATTGCGAATCGCCTGCTCTACGATACGATCCTGATTATCCTCGGGGAACTCTTTGTGCAAGAAGTCACTTCATTTGTTTTTTCACAATAACGGTATTACCATGAAAAATAATTACAGCCGATAAAATTCAAGTTAAACATATAGATATTCTTTTGCTTTTGTGTTATAATCAAACTGATAACAATGATTGATCTGAGGTGAGTACAATAAAGCTTTTTGAAATAGTCGGAAATGATTTTTTTCGCGTCCTTACGGGAAAATATCGGAGCGTTTTTATTGATTGCCTTGAGATAATATATGAATCGTACCGAACGGAGCTTTCCTACGGAGTGGACAGAGATGTTATCATTGCTTTGCTGACCGATTACTTTGAAAAGAACGGTTCAGCCGATATTCAATTTGAAGATGAGCAGGATGTGTTTCGGGACTCCCGCTCAAAAGCCGCCGAGTTTTTGAGAAAGATCAAAGGTTACGGTTGGGTGGAATATGAGTTTGACAACAGCGGACGCTCTAAGATAGTAATGCCTCATTATGCCGTTTCTGTTATGCAGGCGTTTATCTCTGTTTCCAAACAGAATGAAATGGAGTACCAGAGTGAGGTATCATCTGTTTTTTCGCTGCTCACAAACGAAACTCTGCTCGATCGACCTTATCCGCAGGTCATCAAGCCCGTGTATGAAAGGACCTTTGCTTTATTTACCGAACTAAAAAAGCTCAATACAAGCATAAGACAGTATATTGACGAGCTGACCGACGGACAAACTCCCGAGGAGATAATGGAGCATTTTTTCTCATACAACGAAGCTGTCGGTTCAAAAGCGTACCACCGAATGAAAACAAACGATAACGTTTCAAGATTCCGCAATACCATCGAAAGCAGATTAAAGGATATTCTGAATGATAAGGCTCTGATGGAAAGAGCTGTTGCGGGATATCAGAATATAGAGGGCGAAAACGATAAAACGGAAGCCGTAAACAAGCTTACGGAAATGATAACGACTGTTATCGATAATTTCAATTCGTATGATGAAATAGAAAAAGAGATCGAACGAAAGCATGCCAAATACCTGAGAAACGCCGTAAACAGGGCAAAGCTTGCCTTTATAAACAGCAATGATCTGGAGGGCAAGCTGTCCGCTGTACTGAGGAGCCTTACAGCAGCGTTCGAGGAGGAAGAAGCGTGCGGTTTATACGATGACGTTCCCGATGATTATTGCAGGATATTCAATATGTTCCCTCAGGGCTTTATAAGCGGCGAATCGCTTAAAAGCGTCGCTCTCTCAAAGAGGATGGGCGATGTTGAAGAGATTTTCTCCGCGCCGATCATTTCCGACGAAGAAATGAAATTACGGCGCGATCTGCTTATAAAGAAAAACGAGCATCGCTTTTCCAGAAAAAACATAAACGCGTATGTCAGAGCGCTGTTAAAGGACAAAACGGAAATAAACGCGTCGGAAATAGAAGTGACATCAAAACGCGATATGATAAGGCTGATATTTATCTGCATTTACGGACGAGATAAAAGATCTGAGTTTACAGTTGTGCCGAAGGATGATATCATCAGCGGTAAGGGCTTTACCTTCAAGAATTTTACGCTGAAACGGAGAGTGAGATAGTATGGATCTTGAGAACAGATTTGAAAGGATCCTCGGCTCGGTACCTAAGGATAAATTCAGGCAAAACGCAAATAAGCTTTTGAACGAGTGCTTTATAATGAAGGACTGCACCGATACAAAAAGCTGCTATTACAATATACTGAAGGATAAGGATCTGTATAAATCTTATTTCGATCTGCTTGGTTATGAGATCGTTATAAATGAAGAATACGGCGTTATTGCGCTCAATAACGCCTACGGAACGGGGCGCATCCGCTTGAGGCTTCTTGACAGCATCGTTCTGCTTTTTCTTCGGATCATTTACATTGAAGAACGAAAGAAGCTCTCCCAATCGGAACAGGTCATAGTTTATGTGGACGAGCTGTACGAAAGATACCGAAGCCTGAAAAACGAAAGGATCAAGAAGCAGGATATGGTTTCGGCATTGCGGCTTTTGAAAAGATATCACATCATTTTAAATCTGGATGCCGATATGGGCAGCCCGGATACGAGACTGCGGATATTTCCGTCCGTGATACTTGCTTTCGATACTAACGAGCTGAATCGTGTCTATGAGGAAACAAATGCAAGACTCGAAAAATACATCAACGGCGGTGAAACTGATGCAGACGAAGAAGACTCTGACTAAGCTAAAACTGATAAACTGGCATTATTTCAGCAACGAAACGATCAGCCTGAGGAACGTTAACCTGTTCTCCGGAGAAAACGGCGCCGGAAAATCTACGATCCTCGATGCTATACAGCTTATCCTTACCACAAACAGCAGAAGATTCAATCTGGCAGCTAACACAGACAGCAAACGAACGCTTAAAAGCTATGTCAGAGGAAAAACGGGTGAAGAGGGAAACGAGTATCTCCGAAAGGGCGCCGTGATCTCATATGTGGCTTTGGAGGTGTATGAAGAAGCGAAGCAGAGATACTTTGTTCTCGGTGCAAAATTTGATTCTCCCGACCAGGAGAGCGACGTAAAAAGGAAATGGTTCTGCGAGGAAGGAAGGCTCGATCAGCTTTCATTTATCACAGACAACAGACCGTCACGAGACGATCAGTTTCGCAGCAACGGTAAAAAGGTTACTTTTATTCCGCAGACTACTGCCGCAAAAGACAGATTCAAGCACCGTCTCGGACATTTGCAGGATACGTTCTTTGAGCTGCTGTCAAAATCGCTTGCCTTTAAGCCGATGAAGGATGTAAAAAGCTTTGTCTCGCAGTTTATTCTTCCCGAAAAGAGCATAGACATCGAGGCGCTGCGTGAGAATATCAGAAACCTTAAAGAGATGCAGCTCGTAGTGGAGGAGGTAAAAAAACAGGTAAATGCGCTGGAGGATATCCAACGAACTTACGATGATATTCTGCGGATTGACGAGCAAATATTGGTGATAGATATTCTGATAAAGCTCGCCGAATATGAGTCGCGCACGGATCGTATCGATGAGGCGATGCAAAAGATCGAATTTGCCTGTCAAAGCATTGCCCGAAACACAAAAACCGCCGACGCGCTCGAATACGATATCGCCAATCTGACCGAACATTACACCAATGTTAAGTCTGCACTCAATTCGGGCGAGACGGCACTTCTTATCGGTTCCTTGAAAAATGAGATCACAGGAAAAGAAAAAGATCGCGCCATTCTCCTTTCCAACGTCAAGACAATGAAGGAACAGATCAAAAGGATCCGCACGGCACAAAGGTGTGTGTCGGATATCGACGCGCAGGGGCTTTCTTCTGTTGAAAACGGCAGCTGCGATATCGTTCAAAGCAGCAGGATAATATCCGAGCTTGAAAAAAAGTTTAACAAGGTCTATGAAGATATCACTGCGAATCTTGGACGTACAGCGGCAGAGATTTCATCTATTGAAAAAGAGCTTGAGCGTCTTTCCCATGAGATCAGGGATCTTTCCGTGAGAAACAGATTGACATATGACCGCAACGTCACGATGCTCAAGGAAGCTATTGAACGCGAGTTTTCCGCAAGAGGTATAGGTTCCGATGTCAATATACTTGCCGATCTTCTTGAAATATCGGATAAAGAGTGGCAGAACGCCGTGGAGGGATACCTCAACACTCAAAGATTCTACATCATCGTAGAACCGCAGTACTACGATATTGCCGCCGAGGTGTACGACAGGAACAAAACCAGGATACATACCGCTGCGATAGTCAACACAGCAAAGCTCGATACACACTCTGAGCCTGAAGAGGGCAGCCTTGCGAATGTGGTCGTAAGCGAAAACATATATGCCCGTGCGTATGTGTGCCGTCTTCTCGGAAATGTGATGATGAGCGGCAGTGTATCACGGCTCAAGGAGCATTCCGCAGCGATCACAAAGGAGTGTATGCTTTATCAGCGGAACGCTCTCAGAAAAATAAATCCGAATATTTACAAAATGCCGTATATCGGCAAGTACGCACGCGAGCAGCAGCTAAAGATAAAAAAAGAGGAACAGAATAAAGCGCGTGAAAAGAAAACAGAACTTTCCAAACAGAAAAAAGTATTCGACACTGCTTTGAATGATATCAGAAGGTGCAACTTCGAGAAGCTGAAGGATGTGATCGGTGCGCCGACAGACCTCAGACAAACGGAGTCGGAGCTTAAAGAGCTTGAGTCAAAGCTGAAAAACGCAGAGAACGATCCGTCATATCTTGAGCTTCAAATGGAGGCGGAGAGGATATCGGAGCAGCTTTTGCAAAAGAGAAGAAAGCTCGACACAGTCAAAAAAGACATCGGCTCCGATGAAAATGACAAGAAAAGATATTCGGAGGAAGCGCAGCGGTACAAGGAAGATGCGGCATTAGTCAAATCACGGATAAAAGACATGAGCGAAGGCTGCGAAGACGCTCTTTCACAGGCTCGAAAAAAGTTTGACGAGCATAAGAGAACAAGATCCGCCGACACGATATTTGCCAATTATCAGCCTAGGAAAAAGACGCTTGAAAATCAAAGGCGAAATGCGGAGCTGCGCCTCAACGGACTGCAGACCAAATATAAAAACGGTGAGCTCGGCAGCGGCGAAAATATGATGCCCGCATACTTTGAGGAATACAATACACTTTCCAAGCATGATCTTATAAGCTATGAAGAAAAACTGCGGGTGATAACGAACAACTGCGAAACGGAGTTCAGGGAGAGCTTTCTTGTAAAAATGCGCGAGAATATCGAGAACGCCGTTTCTCTTTTCAAGGAGCTGAACAAAACGCTCAAGCCGATCTACTACGGAAACGATTCATACCGTTTTGATTGGTCACCCGACAAAAAGAAAAAGCGGCTGTACGAGATGATAATGTCCGACTTCAATCTGAGCGGTTTCAATCTGTTTTCAACACAGTTCGACGAGGAATATCACGACGAGATGAACGAGCTGTTTTCAAAGCTTACGGCATCCGACCGCAGCGGCGATGACGTTATACAAGAGTACACCGATTATCGCAGCTATCTTGACTACGATATTGACATTGTTTCAAAGGATGGCAAAACGCAAAAATTCTCCAAAACATACCGTGAGAAAAGCGGCGGCGAAACGCAGACTCCTTATTACGTTGCAATAGCAGCGTCCTTTGTTCAGCTGTACAGTACCGGTGAAACGCTCAGGGTGATAATGCTTGACGAGGCCTTTGATAAAATGGACGAAGAGCGCATCGAAAGCATGCTCCGATTTTTCAAGGAGCAAGGGCTGCAGATCATTCTTGCAGCGCCTACATCAAGATTGGAGCTTATCGGCGAGTATGCGGACAATATCATCATGATCTACACCGACAGCAGCCACAGCAGCTTTGCGGAGGAGTTCTCGTATGATGAGATATGAAAAAGAGATACTCAATGCTCTGCTCGACAAATACGAGCGGAGCAAGAGCTTTACGGGGGACAACAAAAAAGAGCAGAGCTTTTCTGTAAAACTTTCAAAGCTGTTTCCCAATTACGGCGACGAATCGGAGTATGAGCTGCTCACGTCGCTCAACGAAGCAGTAGAGGAGCTTGAGTCGGCAGGGTCGGTCTTTGCAAAAAGAAAGAAAAACGGGCTGATAGATGCCGTATCGCTCAACACCGATTCGCTTGAAGCGGCGTATAAATATATTTCCCGAACGCCCAAATCCGAGGTCAACGATCGCCTTCTTGCCCTTCTTGATAAATATTCAAAGAGCAATCCGCTGCTCTCGCAGTTTTGCGAAACCCAAAAGGAGAGGATCGCTTTGAACAAGAGAGCAGAATACTTTGACGGTGATCTTGTGGAGTATGAGATGGTCTTAAAGGCAGTGTCGAATATTTTCGGCGTTGAGGAGGAAACGTTCATCAGAGATTATTCCGTAAAGGTGTTCGGCGACTCAAAAGCCTTTGAATCCGTCATAGGCAAGGTTCGGAGATTGCTGCTTCAATACGGAGAATTTCCCGATGAAGAAAGTGTATTTGAGGATCTGAATATAATCAAAAATCCGGGTCACGTTTTTATAAAGGGCTGCGCAGTGATACAAATAGGCGGGCAGACCATAGACCTGTCAAGGCTTAGCGGAGACATTGCCGTATCCTCAGCCCTTCTGCCGGGCATAAGCGGGATAAAGGTAACGGGCAGCAGAGTCGTGACGATAGAAAACCTCACGACATTCAACACGTTTTCGGAGGATGGCGCTTTTGTTATATATCTTGGCGGGTATCACAACGAACACAGGCGAAAATTCATCAAACAAATATATTCCGACAACCCGAACGCCGAGTATTATCATTTCGGCGATATCGACGCGGGCGGCTTTTATATTCTTCTTCATCTCAGAGAAAAAACGGGCGTGCATTTTGAGGCGTACCGCATGGGCATACCTGAGCTTATCCGATACAGCAGCTACACAAAAAAGCTGACTGAAAATGATACAAAACGGCTGAAAAACCTGCTTGACAGCGAATTTGCCGAAACTGTACGATATATGTTGGAGCACAACTGCAAGCTGGAGCAGGAGGCTGTGGATATCGGCTGAACACTCCCGATCACATCACGACGTTTTGAGATTACCGTAACAGCTTATAAGCAGCACCCACGCAGCATCCAAAGTGCCTTAAAAGCTCCTGCTTACACGGTGGCAAAGATCGAAGAGGAATTCTACCGCTTCGGCACAATATCACAACTCCACCGCTCGGCATATGCCGGGCGGTTTTTGTGTGGGAATGTTATTCGAAGCGCCTTGACAGACTATATATAATTATTTATAATAGTATCGGAAAAGTGTACCGTTTCCCAATTTGTCAAGGAGGAGTTTTTTGCATGAAAAGGGAACCGTCAGCGGCGTTTTCGGTGCTGCCTTAAGGGGCTTATGTGTTGTTAGTCACAAATCAGTAAAAAACGGCCGGGAAGTGGTCGATGGAGAGTGATCTTATGAAGATTAAAAAAATATTGAGCCTGTTGTGTGCCGTTTTGATAGCAGTTTCGGTGTTTGTCTGCGCTTCTGCGCCGTGTGGACTCGTGACTTCGGCAAGCGCGGAAACGATCCGTAATCCGAAGAACGGTGAGATCATCAGAAGCGGAGACGTTCTGGACTGCGGGAAGGAAGGGCTTTTCTTCTCGTATGAAGGCAAAATTTCGGCGGCGACGGGAGAGCTGGAACTCGATTTTTATGAGGTTGGTTCAAAATGGAATATAGGATGGAAGATCGGCGGCGCATGGATTATGGTGCCAAACGAAGGCAGAGAGCCGGACGGTGTTCGCCTTGTCGGCGAGGGCACGGAAAGCGAGCCTTTTGATGTCAAGGCTTATTACAACGGGGAGTACGAAATCAGTATTGAATCATCGTTGGTGCATGCCGAATCCTTTGATGGAAAGACGATCAATACATCAGATGGGGGAAGAACCGTTTATCTTGTGTTTGACGAGGATAATAGTGAAAATGCAGTCTTTAAAAACTGGATCATCAGCGATGAGTCGATCGAGATTGACAATATTTATTCGCCAAAAACCTCTTTCGTTATGCCTGATCATGATGTCGAAATAAATGTCTATTGGGTTTATGAGGTTGAGTTAGACTCAGACGATGATTACGGTGATGACTCCGACAGCGGCGATAAAGTCTTCTTCTTGTATTTTGACGGAGAAGATGATAGCTATATTGATCAGATCGGTACCGAGAAAAATGACTTCACGATCCCCGATTACGCTGATTGCGAATTGGAAGTTCCCAAGGGTAAAGTCTTTAAGGCATGGGAGCTGTACGAAGGCGAGCTTAAAAGCGAGCACAACGACGGACTTTTCTACTCCGGCGACATAATAAGTGTAACAGAGGATCTGTATTTCATGGCGGTGTGGAAGGATGAAGAAGACGAAACCGACACTGAAACAGATACAAAAGACGACACCGACACTGAGACGGACAGCGAGCCGGAGGAAACGCTGATTACTTTGAACAAGACGGAGGCAGAGATATTCGTCGGCGAAACGCTTGAGCTTGAGTGTACGATCACTCCGGACAGCGCGAAGTCTCTTTCCGTCAGCTGGTATTCCGACGACGATGATATCGCGGAGGTCTCCGGCGGCACCGTAAAGGGGCTGAAGGCCGGAACGGCCGTTATCTCAGCTATAATGGAGAACGGCTTGTTCGCAGAGTGCGCCGTGAAGGTTAAGGAGAAGGAGCCGGAGCAGGGCAATACGAAGATCACGCTGAACCTTACGGAGGCAGAGCTGATCGTCGGCAAAAAGCTCGTTCTCACCCCGACGGTTACGCCCGATAGCGCCAAGTCTCAGAAAATATCGTGGTACACCGACGAGGAGGGCATTGTTGACGTGCTGGGCGGTACGGTCATTGCGAAAAAACCCGGCGCAGTCGTGATAACGGCGGTAACGGAGGACGGCGCGTTCGCTGAGTGCGCCTTAACGGTCAAGCCGAAGCCGGGCAGCGGCACCGACAGCGACAAAGGTTCCGGCACCGACAGCGAGGCAAGCCCGGACATTTCCTCCGATACGGAGACCGACATAAGCTCCGACACCGATCCCGGTAAGGACAGCGACGCCGCCACCGACACGGAGACAGACACCGCGTCCGATACGGACAGCGACTCCGGAACGGACAGTGACGCCGGTACGGACAGCGACTCCGGTACGGACAGCGACTCCGGAACGGACAGCGACGCCGGAACGGACGCACCGTCCGACACGGAGAGCGACACAGACAATACGGCTACGCCCGACACATCAAAGCCGATCGGCAATCTCGGCGACGTTGACGGCGACGGAGACATCACCGCGAACGACGCGCTGACGATACTGCGCGCAAGCATCGGTCTTGCACAGCTTACGCCCGTGCAGACGAAGCTCGCCGACGTTGATTCAGACGGCAGCGTCACCGCGAACGACGCGCTCGCCGTGCTGCGGTACAGCGTCGGAATTATCGACGCGGACAGCCCGATCAGGAAGCCGGTAACGGCATAGCGCAAATATTCAAACAAAAAGAGCCTTCGCTTTTGCCGATAATGGAGTGAGCGAAGGCTTTTTTATTCACGAATTACTGTCAATACACCGTTCTGCTGTATAGTTTACACTATTTTCATAATTTGTCATATTTTTTTCATTTTTATATGGTATACTCTACACTGGCTGTAATTACGATTTTTTGGAGGGGATACCTTGGAGGGCTTTCTTGCATTCGTGTTTGACCTTGTCGTGGTCATTCTCAGGATCGTCATTCCGCTTCTGGCGATATTTATTATAGTCAAGATCTACTCCTCGCTGCGCCACAACCGCCGCAACGAGAGACCGCTCATCATGCTCTTTGACGAGAGCGACGGCAGAGCCGTGCCGGTGCTTTACTGGGAGAATTCGATCGGCAGAAGCAGGTTTTGCGATATCTTCATCAACGATCCCGCCGTTTCCAGGGAGCACGCCGTGCTGCTTAGGCGAGACGACGGCTGGATCATCACCGACGCCGGCTCGAAAACGGGCGTCTTTGTAAACGACGAGCAGATCGACGGCAGAACGCACGTCTACCTGAACGACGAGATCCGCCTCGGCTCGACGACGCTGACGATAAAGCGTGCCGAGGAGTTTGTCGGCAGGACGCGCCGCTCGTGGTTCTTCAACACGAACGGCAAAAACGGCGTTTCTCAGAGAATGCTGCTCGTGCTGATAACTGTCTTTCAGCTTCTTCTGACGTGCGAGACGTGCCTCACGAGGGAGGCTCTCGAAAGCGGAATAATCGTTCTCACGCCGTTTGTGTACGGCGGAATGCTTGCGGCGCTGATGTGGGCGACGTATCTCATAACGTCGCTGATCTTCAAGCGCGTGAATTTTGAGATCGAGGCGCTCGCGTTCATGCTGACGAGCCTCGGCGTTATGCTCTCTGTTCACCAGTCGCTCAGGCAGACGCTCGTGCAGTTCGTATCCGCGGCTGCGGGGATCGTCCTGTTTGAATTTCTGATAAAGCTGCTTGAGGATCCCGACCACGTAACGCGGTACACCAAGTGGATATACATCGCGTCGCTCGGACTGCTTGCTGTCAACCTGGTCTTCGGCAAAACGCAGTACGGCGCGGCGAACTGGATCTCGATCGGCGGCATTTCCGTGCAGCCCTCCGAGATCGTAAAGGTCGGGTTCATTCTCGTCGGCGCGGCGAGCCTCGACCAGCTCCAGACGAAGAAAAACCTCTTTGCGTTCCTCGTCTTTTCTGCGATGTGCGTAGGCGCCCTCGCGCTGATGGGAGACTTTGGCACGGCGCTGATCTTCTTCGCGACGTTCCTTCTGATCTCCTTCATGCGCTCTGGAGACTTCAAAACGCTGATCCTCGCTGTATCGTCGGCTGTATTCGCTTCGACGATCGTCCTGCGATTCAAGCCGTATATTTTGGAGCGCTTCCAGGCGTGGGGACACGTCTTCGAGGAGCCTTACGTCTGGGATACCGGATTCCAACAGGCGAGAACGCTTATCTACTGCGCGAGCGGCGGCCTGTTCGGCGTCGGCATCGGCAACGGCTACTGCAAGACGCTCTTCGCCTCTGAGAGCGATATCGTTATCGGCATCGTCTGCGAGGAGATGGGGCTTATCATTACCGTCGCGCTCGCGATCTCGATAGCGGCGCTCGTGCTCTACGCGAGGGCGATCACGACGCGCAGCCGCTCCACCTTCTATTCGATATCGGCGTGCTGCGCGGCAGGGCTTCTCGTTGTGCAGCTCTCTCTCAATATCTTCGGTGCGACGGATATCCTGCCTCTTACGGGCGTGACGTTCCCGTTCATCAGCGCCGGCGGATCGAGCATGATCTCTTGCTGGGGTATGTTCGCCTTCATCAAGGCAGCCGACGAGAGAACGTACGCGATCAAAAAGGCCGGCTTGTTTGCGTCGGAGGACAGATGATCAAGAAAAGTGACAAAGGAGCAGACTAATGAAAAAGGTACTCACCCGGTCGCTTCTGACCTGGTTTCTTGCCCTGGCTTTTTTCGCAGGGCTTGGGTATTTCGTCGTTCGGCTCGTTATGAACGCCGACGAGTGGGCGCAGCTCCCTATGAACGCGCACCTTTCTGCGTCGGGGCTTGCTCAGGCAGGCGCGATCTACGACAGAAACGGTGTCGTGCTCGCGCAGAGCGTTGACGGCGAGCGCGTATACAACGATGATCCCAGGGTTCGCGCGGCTGTGCTGCACACCGTCGGCGACAACTCCACGAGCATCGCGACGTCGATACAGTCCGTTTACCGCAACGACCTCGTCGGATACAGCTTCCTGCTCGGTCTCGGTCTTCCGGACTCCTTCCGCAGCACGAGCGACATCACACTTACGATAGACGCCGAAGCCTGCGCCGCCGCATACGATGCTATGGCGGTCAACGGCTACAAGGGCGCCGTCGTCGTATACAATTACAAGACGGGCGAGGTCATATGCTCGGTAAGCACGCCGACGTACGATCCGCTCTCGCCTCCGGAGATCAAGGAGGGCGACGAAACGTACGAGGGCGCGTACATAGACAAGGTGATAAGTGCGGCGTATCCGCCGGGCTCGACCTTCAAGCTCGTTACGGCGGCTGCCGCGATCGAAAATGTGGACAAGGCAGCTGAGCGTTATCTCTTCTGCGAGGGCAGCTCGATTATCGGCGGAGAATACGTGACCTGCGTCGAGCCGCACGGCGAGATCGACATGAATCAGGCTATGGCTGTCTCCTGCAACGTCTATTTTGCGGAGCTTGCCGTCGAGCTGGGCGCCGATAAAATGACGAAGTACGCAAACGACTTCGGCTTTAACAAGACCTTTACTATCGGCGACAACGATATCAAAAGGTCGGTCTACGACGTAAGCAAGGCGGATACGGCGGCGCTCGCGTGGTCGGGCGTCGGCCAGTACACGGATATGGCGAATCCGCTCCATATGGCGATGATCTGCTCAGCTATCGCAAACGGCGGTTCGCCTACTAAGCCGTATATGATAAAGGACGTTTCGTCGTTCTTCAAATTCGGTAATATCCTCCCCGGCAAGAGCGGAGAGGACGGCGAAAAGATGATGAAAAGCTCCACGGCGAACAAGCTCGCCGATATGATGCGCTACACCGTCACCGATCACTACGGCGACTCGATGTTCGGGGAGCTGCACGTCGCCGCCAAGACCGGTACGGCGGAGGTCGGCGACGGTACGGAGGACGGCTGGATCGTCGGCTTCGTCACGGACAACGACTGTCCGCTCGCATTCGCCGTCTGCATCGAAAACGGCGGCTTCGGCATCAGCTCGGCGGCTCCCGTCGCGAGGGCTGCGCTCGAGGCGTCGGCAAGGTCTGTCAGAGGAAATTGAACGTAGAAAAGCACGTAAAGGGGAGATTGGGTGAATTACAGCGAGGCATTGGAAAAGATAGATTCGCTCCTCGTCTTCGGATCTCAGCCGGGGCTTGAGCGCATCAGCCGCCTGCTTGAGCTGATGGGAGATCCGCAGGACAAGCTGCGGTACGTCCACGTGGCAGGCACGAACGGCAAAGGCTCCGTCTGCAATATGCTCGCAGGCGTGCTGAGAGAAGCCGGGCTGAAAACGGGACTGTTTACGTCACCCCATATCACGGGCTTCGGCGAGCGTATGCAGATCAACGGCGAGCAGATCACGGAGGCTGAGACAGCCGCGCTCGTCGGGGAGCTTTTTCCGATCGTGGAGCGGCTTCGCGCCGAGGGCGTCATCATCACTGAATTTGAGTTTGTGACGGCGATGGCGTTCCGGTGGTTCTGCGTCAGGCGCTGCGACGTCGTAGTACTCGAAACGGGACTCGGCGGCCGCTTCGACGCGACCAACGTTATAAAAAAGCCGCTTTGCAGCGTTATCACCTCAATCTCACTTGACCACACCGCCGTCCTCGGAGACACGCTCGGAAAGATCGCCTTCGAGAAGAGCGGCATCATCAAGGAAGGCTCGCGCACCGTCTTCGCACCGGCGCAGCATGAGGTGAACGAGGTCATTATCGGCGCGGCGAAGGAGCGCGGTAATTCGCTGCACATCGCGCCGCAGCTCACGGCGGAGGGAACGGGCATATCGGGCACAACAGTCAAGTACGGCGATCTGACGGTCACGATCCCTCTTCCGGGCGCACATCAGCTCAAAAACCTCGCCCTCGTTCTCGCTGCCGCAGAGGCGCTCCGGCTAGAAGGCGTGTCGATCGGTACGGAGGACATTCGCAGGGGCGTTGAGAGCGTGAGGCTGCCGGCGCGCTTTGAGGTGCTGCGCGCAGAGCCGCCCGTCGTCGTTGACGGCGCACATAACCCCGGCGGCATGAAGGCTCTCGCCGAAGCGATAGACGATTGCCTTTCCGGCAGACAGCTCGTCTGCGTGATCGGAATGCTCCGCGACAAGGACTGTGCGTCGGCGCTGCGGTACATTGAGGGAAAGACTGCGAAGGTCTTTGCGACGACGATCCCGGACAGCCCACGCCGCCAGACGGCGCAGCAGCTTTGCGATACGCTCCGCTCGCTCGGCTTTGACGCTGAGCCGTTCGAGGATCCGAAGGCGGCAGCCGACGCTGCATTCGCCGCAGCATCGCATCTGGAAAACTCCGCCGTGCTCGTGTGCGGCTCGCTGTACCTTGCCGCAGACCTGAGGACATACATATCGGAAAAATACTGCCAATGAATTTTTATACATGAAATATGAATTTTCCTCCGGCAGGACACTCCGTAATATTTCTTTCGGCGCATATACGGGAGGGCGGCAGCCGATCTGCGGCGCGTACGGTGATCGTCAGCCGCCGCAGAAAAATCGCTCCATTTTTTACACATTTGTGAATCTAATTACCAATTTGACTCCCTTATTTCGACAAATTTTACAACTGAGAGAAAATAATTTTAATAAAATTTCCGAAAGTCTATTGACTTATCATTCCTGTTGTTGTATGATACATAATAGGCGGTTTGTTGAATGAGGTAGTCGCTAACTTCTGCAAGAGGTGTGTATATTGTTTAAGGATCCGACCTCAGGCAGCGGCAGTGATTTGCCCGATGCCGAGCTGGTTAAACTTTATTCGGGCGGCAGCGACAGTGCGTTTGCCGTTCTGACTGATCGATACATCGGCTTGATACGCTCCATAACCTCGAAGTACAGAGTTGCAGGTCTGGAGCCTGACGACCTTACTCAGGAGGGGCTTATGGGGCTGCTTTGTGCCGCCAAAAGCTACGACAGCAGCGGCCCGGCCAGCTTTCGGACGTACGCCTCGCTCTGCATCAACCGCAGGGTGATATCCCTTCTCAAGCGCAGCGAGAGCGGCAAGAGCAAGGCTCTGAACAATTACGTCTCGATCGACGACGAGGGCTGCGAGGGCTTTCCCTCCGGAGAAAACCCGGAGGATATGTACATCGGCAAGGAGAGCCTGGATCAGCTTGCCAAGGCGATCACGGAGCTTCTCTCCGAAAGGGAGAGGCGCGTACTCAGCCTGTATCTCGCGGGCGAGAGCTACGCGGAGATCGCTGCGTCGCTCTGCTCGACCACGAAATCGGTAGACAACGCGATGCAGAGGATACGCAGAAAGCTCAGGGATCACATCAGGAGCATTTCTCTCTGATCAAAACGGTCGGGGAGTCATGGAACGCCGCAGACGCGGCGGACATTATATTTTTTAAAAGAAAGAAACGAGGTAATCAAATGTACGAGGACAAGACGCTTGTTTGCAAGGATTGCGGAGCCGAGTTCGTTTTTACAGCAGGTGAACAGGAATTCTACGCTTCCAAGGGCTTTGTAAATGAGCCGCAGAGATGCAGAGAGTGCCGTGCGGCGCGCAAGAACGCAGGCAAGGCACCCCGTGAGTTTTTTGAAGCAACTTGTGCAAGGTGCGGCGGCGTAGCGAAGGTTCCCTTCCAGCCCAGAGAAGACCGCGCCGTATACTGCAGCGAGTGCTTTGCAGCAATGAAGGCAGAAAAGTAATAACCAGTAGAGTATCGCAGCAGATCCCCATACAATACCTCTTTGCTTGTATATACTGAACTATGCTTTGATTTGCAGACCGACCGCCGTACCCCGACAAAGGGGCGGCGGTTTTTTGTTTTTGGAGTGTACGGGAAATCAGCGGCGCAGCTTCCTTTGAGAATGGAACCGGAGGATTCGTGCTCTTTTCTGCGCATCTCAGACGCTTGTCACGTCACAAAAATACGAGTTCTCTCTGCACAAAACAATAAGTATCAGCCGAATGTATTTTGTTTACTTTTATACCGCTGTGTGGTATAATGAACGTGTAGTCGGTCATCGCAACGAGATTGTGCAGTGACCGGCAAGGCTCACCGAAGAGGTGTGATAAAAATAACAAGGAGGTTTAAATTATGAAAAAGAAACTGCTTGCCCTTGTGCTCGCGCTGACGTTCGCAGTCCCGACATCGCTTATGTCGTCAGTCACGGCGGCAGCCCTGACGCTTACAGTAAGGGTGCAGGATTCCGCCACGACTTACTCCGTCGAAGTGGGGGAAGACTTTGAGTTTGTCAAAGAGATTAAGCTCGCGCTGGAAACGCAGACGAATATCAATGCGTATCAGCAGATGCTTTATTACAATGGCAATGCTTTGGACAACTACGACACGATAGCGTCGCTGGGGCTTTCGGATGGCGCAGAGTTCACGCTCGGAAAGCTCTATGATATCACAGGAGAGTATGCGACGGCTTATGCTCCCAATAATGAAGGCGAATATGTTGAGATAGACAAAGCTCCCGCCGGGTTGGATATCCAGATACATAGCGACGACGGCGAGGGTGTTCCCGACGGGAAGTATCTTACTTGCGACTATTTGGTGAATGATGATCCTATCGGAGAACCCGGCTCGGGTGAAAATATTTTTACAATGCCCGAATGCGACGTGTTCATCAAAAATCCCCTTGCGGATCAGCGTGAGGTCAAAGTCAACCTCACGACGGGCGAAGCGACTATGACGCGGATGGACTACATTACGCTCACGGACGCCGGCATTTCCAACAATCCGCGCCGCTATGACGAAGGGGGCAATGAGTATTTCGATTTTGACGGCGACGGCGTTTACGATACCGTCAATACGGAAAATAACGAAAGCGGCGACTTCAAGATCACGAGGATACAGACGATTTCCACGCTCGCCGACGAGTACACCTGCGATCTTGCAGACAAGCATTACGAGATCGGCAAGTATAAATTTATCCTCAAAAACGTGAAGCAGGCGCAGACGATAACATTTGAGGGCTTTGAGGATAACGAGGCGTCAAAAACGTACGGCGACGCTCCGTTCAGCATCGGCGCGAAGTCGCAGGGCGGCGCGCTGTCGTACGCTGCCGACAATTCCGGCGTTGTCTCCGTTGACAACAGCGGAACCGTGACTGTCCACAAGGCCGGCACGGGAAACATCTACGTTACGGCGGAGCAGACAGACGACTATTTTGAGGGCAGCGCGACATTCACAGTTTATGTCGATCAAAAGGAGGTCGCGCTCGAATGGGGCAGCACGAAGCTCGTTTACAACGGCGACGAGCAGGCTCCGACCGTTACGGCACGCGGCCTTGCCGAAAACGAAACCCTGACTGTCGGCATAAAGCAGAAGGGTACGGCGGTAGGAGAATACCGCGCCGAAGCCGTCATCAGCAACAAAAACTACAAGCTGCCGAATGAACATTCGTGCCTGTACACGATCGAACCGAAGCCGGTAACGGTTAGCTGGTCGAATCTTGAATTTACGTACAACGGCACCGATACGTTCAGCCCCAAGGCTCAGGCTCAGGGTGTGTGCAGCGGCGACGATTGCAGCGTCACCGTTGAAGGAGAAGGAAAGAATGCCGGGAATTACACGGCAAGGGCCGTCCGCCTTGACAACGAAAATTACAAGCTCGGCGGTGAGTACACGACCGAATTTAAAGTCCTCCAAAAGGAGGTCACGCTCAACTGGGATCAGACTTCGTTTATCGCGGACGGCAATACGGAGTTCTGTCCGCAGGCGACGGCAACAGGCTTGTGCGGCGGCGACAAGTGTACCGTTACAGTGACGGGCGGCAGCAAGAAGAATGGAAAGCACACGGCGACCGCAACTGCTCTTTCCAACCCGAACTATAAGCTGCCTGCGAAGAACACGGTCGATTACACCGTTCTTCATTCCGGCGAGAACGCACTCATTGTATCAATCGAAAACTGGAATTACGGCGAAAAGGCGAAGGCTCCGACTGCCGTTTACGCGCTTGACGCGAACAGGGAGATCACCTTCGAGTACAAGCCGAAGGACGCGCCCGACAGCCAGTATTCGCCGAGTGTTCCGACGCAGGCAGGCAGCTACACTCTCAGAGCCTCCGTTGCAGCGTGGGAGCTTGCGCAGGCGTCGTCGGCTCAGTGCAATTTCACGATAAACAAGGTGGATGCAGCGTATACCGCGCCGACCTGTCTGACGCTCACGTATAACGGAGAAGCGCAGCAGCTGGTCGCACCGGGCGTTTCAAACGACGGTACGTTTGAATACAGTCTGGACGGCGAGAACTGGAGCAGAAATATCCCCACGGCGACGGACGCAGGCAATTACACCGTGTACTGGGCGCTGGAGGGAGACAATAACCACATCGGCACGGCGCGCGGCGAGAATGAGCTGTCGTCCAGAATCAAAAAAGCCGATCCCGTATTCACAGCGCCGCAGCCTATCGTCGGGCTGACATACACCGGCGAGCCGCAGCAGCTGATTAAAGAGACTCCGTCAAATGACGGTACATTCAGGTACCGCATTGAACGAGAAAAATGGGGTAACACTATCCCAACCAAAACAGAAGGCGGCACTTACGATGTTAGCTGGCTGTTCGACGGCGACAAGAATCACAACAGCACAACGAAAGACGAGACTATCACGGTGAAGATCGGCGCTGTTGAACCGGTATTCGACGAGCCTGTACCAAATCCCGGCCTTTTTTACACAGGAAAATGGCAGGTGCTCGCGCTCGTCCTCCTGCCGGAGAACGGATCGTTCGAGTTCTCGCTCGACGGCAAAAACTATTCAGAGAATGTTCCGCTCGCGAAGGATGCCGGTACCTACACCGTTTACTGGAAATTTATCCCGAAAAACGAGAGCTTCTACGGCAAGTCGGGCAAATTCAACAACGTAATAAGCAGAACCGGAGGAAAGGATACGATAGCGCTCAAGCAGGACGAGCTTGTGCTCACATATTTCAATCCGCCGCAGTTCTCTTTCGATCTCCAAAACATAATAATTTCGAGTGTCGGCGAAGTCACCTTCACGCTTTACAATGCCGAGGGCGTTACGCTTAAAGGAACCGTTCTCACCTTCCCAAAGGATTTTGAAGGCATGATAGGTGTGATTGTTCACGCCAAGGGCGACAAAAACCACTTCGGCTATATCGGCATGATCAAGATATATCTCGACCATCTCACGGACAAGGAGATCCTGGATAGGTTAGGCGAGGAGCTGCAGGACCTTCCGTCGGGGGTATTTGATTATCTCCCGAGGCTCAATACGCTCGACCTCAGCGACGGCCATCTTGAAGACCTCGATCCGCAGATTTTCCTTGAATATCCGGCGCTGGTGAACAGCCCGATGATGCAGATGATGGTGAATAACACGGCGTTTGAGGGACTTACGATAGATGATCCTTTCACGGTATCTCCCGATAGTTTTGGAGACCACCCTGCGAATATGTTCGATAACATAAATCTTCTGAAGACGCTTGATCTCAGTGATGGCGAAATTGAGGACCTTGATCCAAAATATTTTGATGATGTCAATCTCCAAAATATGAATTTTCTCGAATTCGATCCCGGCTGGGTGTTCAACGATCCGGATTTTGGCGGTACGATGTTCACTCCTCTGATGATGACCTGCAAGAACAAGCAGACCAAAGACGACACAACATTGCTCATAGACAACGAAACTCAGCTCACGCTAAAGTGCCTCAGCTATTCATCGATCCAGAATTCTAAAAACAGCAACACAGGCGGCGGAAGCGGCAGAAGCGGCGGTGGAGGCGGCGGAAGCAGCGGCGGTGAAGGCGGCGGCGGAAGCAACGGCGGAAGCAGCGGCGAAAGCAAGATTGAATCAGAATCGTTCACGTTCCATGAAACTGACAATTCAGAGGTTTCCCTTAGGTTAGATGGCAACAGCATTGAAGTATCTCGCAAAGATGAACTCGGAAATGTAAGCCTATTGGATAATGCCGGCGGTGTAGTAATAGATATGCAACTCGAGGCAAAGGTCACGCCGGAAGAAGTATACACGGCGTCGGAAATGAACTTCGGCGTTGGGTTCAGCATAAATATGACTGAGGATATACCCGACAAAGCAACAATAGCCTGCTTCAGAGAGCACGAAGGCGTAATAGAACAAATGCCTTTTGACAGAATAGGTGATAGTGCCGTTCCTTATGAAGAAGAAAAACCTCGGATAGGAACAAAAGTATCACTAAAATTACGTGAAGATTTGATGGAATCACCCGGAAATAGTAAATCTCGTACTTATAAAATAACGCATATGCACAAAGGTAAAATAGATCTTTTAGAAAGATTATTGAATAATATTTCCTTGGTGTTCTATTCGGATAAATTTTCAAAATTTTATTTTGTTTGGTACGTTAATGAAACGCCCGACGAGCCGATACCCGAGACAAAGGACGAGCCGTCTTCCGACACGGAAACAGACACAGCATCTGACACACCGTTCGATACGGAGAGTGACACAGCGTCCGATACGGACAGCGGCACAAGCTCCGACACGCCCAAGCCTATCGGCGCACTCGGCGACGTTGACGGCGACGGCGATATAACCGCGAACGACGCACTCACGATACTTCGCGCAAGCATCGGCCTTGCAGAGCTTTCGCCCGACGAGACGAAGCTAGCCGACGCTGACGGCGACGGCAGTATTACGGCGAACGACGCGCTCGCAGTCCTGCGGTACAGCGTTGGAATAATAGACGAAGACAGTCCGATCAAGAAGCCGGTCATGACGTAGCTATATAGACGTAGCTATATAGTTGAAACAGAAAACACGAGCGCTGCAGCTTCCGCTTGCAGCGCTCGCTCTTTGTCTTGATTTATTCCGCTCGTTCTCCGCCCCATTACTCGGCGCTGTATTCCTGAGATATCCATGCGGCGCGGCTTATGAGCCAGTCGCGGCAGTAGTTGAAGGAGCCTTCAAAGTCGGCAGCGTAGGCGGTGGGGGAGGAGTCCGTCACCATCTGCTTTGAAGCGCTGTCAAAGTGAGCCTTTGTGAGCGTGGAGTGGTCGGCGATCCAACTGCCTGTGTTCAGCCGCCAGCCGCTTTTGTAGTTCATCTCGGCGCTGCCCTTTGCGATCGAGAAGTATCTGTCGGCGGTGTAAAGCTCGCTGTCGGCCGTGTCGCTGCCCTCGCCCCCGAAGTGCGCGAGCGACGGAACGAATTTGTCGAACCAGATCGTCTTTGCTGCGGCGGTGATCTCCGGATTCTGCGCGAGGCGGTTCATGATGTTCTCGGAGCCGCCCTTGTACATACACCACCAGCCGGTGTATTCCGTGTAGTCGTCAACGCCGAGGTGCTTTAGCTCAGCTGTCACGCCCTTCGCGTTGCCGAGTGTGTTGTCGTAGTCCCATACGGGCGAGCCGTAGAATTTGTAATTCCCCGATGCGTCCGGCTTGTATACGAAATATGTGCTCGAAACGCCGGAATCCCAGTTTTTGCCAAGCTCGTTGATGAGGAAGACCTTCGCGAGGGAATCGACGTCGCCGATCTCCGAAAGACCGCTTCCGGAGGCTGCTGCAGCAAAGAAGGCGTTGTACTTTTCTGCGACATACGATTTTACCGCCTCGTAGCCGGGATCGGTCGGCTCCAGCTCGGGGTACTTGATCGTTACCAAGCCGCCGTCGGTGCTTACGCAGTAGTCGGCGTTCTCGTCGGCGCTCGGATCGACGACGCAGAGGAACGGCAGGTCGCCCTCGATCGTACCGTCCGGTGCGAGATAGTCCTTCGCTTCAATGTCGTTTACGAGAGAGTTCTTGCCGACGGCGATCTTCTCGCACATCTGATACGAGCCGCAGTAGTAGCCGTTGATGTAGAGGTCGGCGCAGCGCGAGTCAGATGCGTACGGAATGCCGACGGCGTCGGAGAGATCGTAAAGAATGCGGTTGCGCGAGAGTGAGTCGTCCTGGTAATTCGCGACGAGCGAATACTTCTTGCCCTTCTTCATGCCGGCGACGGAAAGCGCGTTTTCGTACGTCACGTTGTACGATTTCTTGCTCTTGCCCCAGGAGGTGTTGCCCCTGCCCTTGAGCTTCTTGACGGGCGTTTTGTCCGCGTTGCCCTGCGCGTCGAGCGTGATGCAGTCAGCCTTTGCTGTGCGGCTCTTGTCTGAGTTGCCCTCCATGTCGTTGATGTATGTAAAAAGATCCGTGCCTGCGCCGTCGGCGTTTTCGTTGTTCATGAAGACGGCTGCCTCGGCGGTCGAGCGCAGAAAGGTGAGCGTGTAATTCTCCTCGCCGACGGAAACGGTGTACGGCGTGTTCTCCTCGTACGGAACGTCTGCCGTCGCGTGCGGCTCCAGCGTTACGCTGCCGAGCGTTACGGGCGAGGAATACGCATTGTAGACCTCGGCGGAATTTTCGTCGGCGCAGGAGGGGAGAAAGAAGTATTTCTCGGACGGAGTGGAAGAGCGCAGCGTCTCGTCGTGGACGCTCTGCCAGAGGTGCCACGCGCCGGTATCCCCGGAATTCGAGAGCGCGTGGACGCGCAGACCTTCCTCCTTTCCGATCGACGGGACGTAGCCGAGCTTGTCGTTCGGAACGCAGCAGGCAGACAGGACGGCGCAGCCTGCGAGTGCGGCTGCAAGGCAAAGTGAAGCGAGCTTTTTCATGAAATTGACCTCCGTGTTCGGCGAGAGCCGTTGTTTTTTGTTTCTGAATATATCATACAACTGCCGTCTAAAGTTTATCTGAAGAAAATCATAAATTTTTCAGACCGTATGGAGTGAAAACAGCTTCTTCAAGGATATTTCAAAAACTTCACTGTGTGTTAATTGACATTGCGCCGTCAAAGGCATATTATATATTTACCAGATCATACGGAGGTATCCATTATGAAGAAAATAATAATTTCGGCTATCCTTGCGGCTGTAATCCTGTGCGGCTGCAGTACATCTTCCGATCCTGCTTCGTCCGCTTTATCCGACACATCGGGCGCGGCTTCGGCTGTAAGCGCGGCTTCCGATGCGTCGAGCGCAGCCTCGTCTGAGAGCGCGGCTTCCGAAGCGGCTCCTGCTGCTTCCTCTTCCGGAGCGGAGGAGGCTTCCTCCGGGGCTTCTGATGCTTCGTCGGAGGCTGCGCCTGACGAGTCGTCTCAGGCAGCTTCCGCGGCGGAGGAAACAAGCTCCGCAGCTGAGACCGCAGAGGACGAGGACGTCTACGCCGGCACATATGTCGAGGAGGTCGCAGGGCGCGGCGTTATCACGATCACGAACGCCGGAGGCAACGTATACAACGTGAGCGTGAGTTGGCCGTCGAGCGCGTTTGAGACGTCTTACTGGGAAATGAGCGGCGAGTTCAACGGGCGCGCCGTGCTTAACTACGACAACTGCAAAAAGACAACCGTGACGTACGCCGAGGACGGCTCGTCAACGGAGGAGATCGTTTACGAGAACGGCACGGGCTATCTCCAGATGGCAGACAGAGACGCGGACACGATCACCGTCAACTGGAGCGACGACAAGGAGGACGCAGCGAACGGAAGCGTGTTTGTAAAGCAGTAAAAGCAAAAAGAATTGCAAAGGCTCACGGCTTTTGCAATTCTTTTTTTCTTAGGGATCCACTGAAAAAATCACTGCGCGATACGGGTACTCGAATTAATCGGTGTCTCCTTAAAATTTTACGGTGCATACAAGCTGCGTTCCCTCCATCTCCATTGTGCAGGAAATGCCGTGCAGCTTGAATACGGAGTGTACGATAGACAGCCCCAGACCGTTGCCGCTTCCGTTTTTGCGGCTCTTGTCGCGCCGTACGTACGGCTGCCAGATCTGCCGAAGCTCCGCCTTCGTAAGCGGCTCGCATTCGTTTGCGATCGTCACGGCGCTGCCGGAGACAGAGACAGTGACGGCGCTGCCCTTCGGCGAATATTTCAGTGCGTTCTCGATAAGATTTCCGAACGCCGTTTTGAGAAGCTCTCTGTCTGCGCTGACTGTCAGCTCTTCGTCGGCGGAAAGCACGAGCCTTTTCCCCTCCGGGAGCGAGGCGTAGCCGCCGCAAATCCCTCGAATAAGCTCGGATACGTCGAAGGAGGAGAGATTAAGCGTCGTTGCGCCGGAGGTTAGGCGGCTGAGATTCAGCATCTTGTGGACGAGGGCGTTTATCGCGTCCGTCTGCTCGATGATCCTGTCGAGGTATGTGTCGCGCTCGTCCTCGCCGATGCCCTCCTTCATGCTGTATGCGTAGCCGCTTATGACGAAGATCGGCGTTTTGATGTCGTGAGCTAGGGCGTTTGTGAGGTCGAGCCGCTGCTGTTCGCTGATTATCTGTGCGCGCACCATCTTCCAGACCATCACGCAGAGGATCACAGCGATCACAAAGAAGAACGCGAAGCTGACGGAGATCCCGGCGCCGAGCCGGAAGCGGCAGTTTTTCAGCAGGTCGGCGAGCTTTGCGTAGCGGATGACGTATATCACCCCTGAGTCCGGCTCGGTGTCGGAGGGGAGGAAGACTGAGTCGGAGGCGTAAACAATGTACTCGAATGCGCTCTGCTTAAACGCACCCGAGGGCTTTTCGAGCTGTTCGGGAGTAAGTTCGCCGATGAACTCGCCGCTCTCGCTTCCGAAAATCGCTTCGGGCGGTATCGTGTTGCGGTGCATATCGTTGCAGACGTACAGATCCTGCTCAGAAAAGCCCGGAGTGTCAAGGTCAAATGTGGCTATTATCTCGTCGGAGACGAACCACTCATTTTCGTCCTTGACGACCGCCAGAACGAGCTGAGCCGGGATAAACTCGACTTCATACTCCGAGGTATAGAACTTTGTGCAGATCAGCTCGCAGTGCGATGAGTCGCCGCGCTCGCGCGTAAGCTCCGTTTTGATCGTTTCGAGCTGTTCGTCGGTGAGCCGGGCGCGCAGTGCGGCGCAGTCGACAAAGCCCAGACCGCTGATGTTTATCTCCTTTTTTATGAGTATGTCGAAGCGAAGGAGCAGGCACGAAGCCGTGTTCATGAATTCGTCGCCCGTTTTGCCGTTTAGTACGACGAGCTGTGTGTTCCAGTCGCGGTCCTTTCCGTTGTCGGCGTAGATCATGTCGGATACGACATACAGGAAGCCGCCGGTGATATCCTTTGAAACGGACATCTGCGGGATCCGCTGCTTTGCAGCCGACAGATCCTCGAGGACTTCATTCTGCACGCGCGTCTTCTCGCTGTGCAGGCAGATCGCGCAGTACGCTGCCGAGACGAGCAGCCACACGGCAAGGAGCGTCAGCGTTACGCGCAGAAAGAGCGTGTTTCGCTGTTTTTTCAGTCTTTCTTCCAATTTCAGCCCTCCAGCTTGTAGCCGCGGCGGATAACGGTCTTGATCAGCTTGCCGTTAGCGCCGAGCGCCTTTCTGAGATTCCGCATATGAGTGTCGAGAACGCGCTCGTCCGTTCCGCTGTTGTACCCCCAGACGATATCCATCATTTTTTCGCGGCTGATGATAACGCCCTTGTTTTCGATCAGCACCTTGAGGATCGCGTATTCCCTCGCGGTGAGCTTGATCTCCTCGCCGCCGCTTACGACGAGACCGTTGTTCGGGTTGAGCGAGAGGCTGCCGGCGCTGAATACCTTCGAGCGCACAAGCCCCTTCGAGCGCTTGATGAGCGCGCCGACCTTCTCGTAAAGAACGGGCAGCGGAAACGGCTTCACAACGTAGTCGTCGCAGCCGAGCGCATATCCGTTGAGAATATCGGACTCGCCGACTCTCGCGGTGATGAACATGATCGGGACGTCGCTCTCGCGGCGTATCTCGCGGCAGATCTCGAAGCCGTCAAGCTCGGGAAGCATAACGTCGAGCAGGAGAAGGTCATAGTTGTTCTCATACGCCTTTTCAAGCCCTTTCTCTCCGTCCTCCGCGACGTCTACGGTGTACATTCCCTTTTCCTTTTTAGTGAAATAGCCGCAAATCAGCTCTCTGATATTTTTGTCGTCCTCGACGAGCAGGAGCCTGTACATAAGCGATCCTCCGATCATCTGAAATAATAATAACACGTTCATCTGAAGCTGAACTGAAGAACGCCGAAACGCCCTTGAAAAATAATACCGACTGAAAATAGAAAAGCGCCGGCGAGCTGAGTGTGTGCGTCAGTGCGCCGGCGCGCCGGGGAAGGTTAATTGTCGTCTTCCTCCAGTAATGTCGAGCTGAAAATGCTGCTGAGAGCGCCCTTCGGCGGTATTGCTATACCGCGCTTCTCGTCGCCGAGGATCAGCAGGGCGTCGCCGGGCTTGATGTTGAAGATCTCTCTCGCCTGCTTCGGGATAACGATCTGCCCCTTTTCGCCGACCGTTGCCGTCCATACGTATTTGCCCTTCGGTGCTGCCATGTCGTGTGCCTCCTCTTTACAAAGTATGAATTGTTATACTAATTATACTTGTCAAACTTCGGGATGTCAATACCTTTTCCGAAAAATCTCAAAACTCCCGCGAGCCTGTGCGATCCGCGGGAGTCGATTATTATTGTTACGGGTGCGACGGGAGCTTCTGCCCGATCTGCTCGAAATCGTCCACCGACATCGGCTTGTAGAAGTAATATCCCTGCATCTCTGCGCATTTTTTGCTGAGAAGGAATTTTGCCTGGTCGTCCGTCTCCACTCCCTCGGCGATCATTTCCATGCCGAGAGAGTGTATCATCTTCACGACGTAGCGAATGATCGTGCGGCACTTTTGCGGATCGCCCGACGTTGTGAGGAAGTGGAGGTCGAGCTTGATTCGGTCTACGTCTACGTCCTTTAGCATATTGAGCGACGAGTAGCCGCTGCCAAAGTCGTCCATCTCGACCTTGAAGCCGTATCCTCTCAGCTTCTCCGTCGTGGATATCAGGACGTCGGGATCCTCGACGTATATCGTCTCTGTGATCTCGATCCTGAGCTGGTCGGGCGTCAAGTCGTATTTCTTTATAAGCTCACAGAAGTGCTCCGGAATAGCCTTGTCCGCCATGATGTCGAAGCGCGAGAGGTTTACGGAGATCGAACGGCGGCGTCCCTGCTCGTTCCATCTGTGAAGATCCTGACATACCTTATCCCAGACGAAAAAGTCAAGCTTGTGGATCATGCCTGTTTCTTCAAGCGCTGGGATAAATTCCGCAGGGCTTATCCAGCCGAGCGTCGCGTGCTTCCAGCGGCAGAGCGCCTCGGCGCCGATGATCTCGCCGGTGTCGAAATTGACCTGCGGCTGGTACCAGACCTGTATCTCGCCGGACTTCATCGCCACCGGAAGATGACTGATGATATCCAGATTGCGCTTGCCCTTCTCCCACTGATCGGGGTTATAAAATTCAAAGCCTTCCTTTTTGAACGTATTGCGAAGCCTCTTCTCGGCGACTCTCGCAAGGTCGATCATGTGGTCAAGGTCTATATTTCTGTAATCCTCGGGGGTAAGCACATAGATGCCGCTGCAGATCTGAACGCGGTTCTCCTTTCCGCGGTCTATGAAGAAGGTGCGAACGGAATTGATCACCTCGGTGTATTCCTGCTCGAGACGTACCTTGTCGTCAATGCAGCGCAGCATGACGAAGTGATCGCCTTCAAGGCGGCACATGGTCTCGTTTTCTCTAAGAATCTCGTTGATCTTGTCAGCCCAGTAGCGCAGAAGCTCGTCTCCTGCCGGCTTGCCCAGGCTGTCGTTTATGAATTTAAAATTCTTGATGTTTGCGTAGAGAATGAGGTAGGGCGTGTCCGGATGCTCCTTGAGAAGCTCCTCCGCGCGCTTGCGGAAGCCGTGCATGCTCAGACCGCCTGTCAGCGGATCCTCGTAGATCAGCTTCTTCATCAGTTCGTCCTGCTCTTTGCGTACCGTTCGCATTTTCTGAACCGCGATCACAGCGAGCAACGCGAAGAACAGAATGCACAGAAGCGCAAATGCCCAGTATAGATGCAGGTAATCGGAGAGATCGTAGTGGTAGAGGCGGCGTGTGGAATAGTCAAGAATGATCGCGTGGACCTTCGTCTCGTCCAGCTTCGCGATGCCTCTGTTGAGCTTCTTTATCAGATCGCGGTTGTCGGGCGTGTCGATAGCGCCGGCGCAGAAATCCAATGAGAACATCGAGGACGGCTGCAACACAAGATCTGAATACGACGGCTTCTGCAGGATGTAGCTCCACACATAGGAGTTGTTCAGCAGAGCGTCCACCTTTGCGCTGCGCAGCGCCGAAACGCACTCGGGTATCGTTTCATATACATTTATGATGATCCCGGGGTAGATCTGGCGAATCGTCTCGGCGGCACCGCTGAGCGAACGGGGTATACCGACGCGCAGATTGCTGAACGAAGTAAGATCTCTTTTTCCGTATGTTACAAGCGTGAACGGAGTTTCGAGCAGACTGTCGGTTATGACGGTCGGTCGTCCGGAGGCGCTGTCTATCGCGCTTCCGAAGGGCATGACGAGATCGTATGCGGTGTTGTCGAGAGCTTCCTTCAGGGTTGGCTCCTCAACCTGCATGAATATCACGGCGTAACCGGCTTCTCCGGCTGCCGTCCGCATAATATCGGCGCCGATGCCAATGACCTCGCCCGTGTCCGGATCCGGGTAGAAAACGGGGCAGCGATCTGCAAACACACCAATTTTCAGAGGTGTTCCGGCGGCTGTCCCCTCCGCCGAAGCCTGCAAAGGCAGAGCAAAGGCCAGTGTAAGCATAACGCAAAGCAGAGCCGCAAGCGTCTTGTTAAAGATTTGCGTTTTTTTCAAAGCAAAGCACCGTCCTTTCATTTGATGGAGTTTGGATCGTATTTGTCATCTTTTTCTCTCCGTATATTTTTCTCCGCCTCGGCGATGAGACCTGTGAGGTTCTGTACGCTGTCAAATTTTGTGTGGGAATAGCCGAAGGAGAACTCGACGCGCGACGGCTCCCCTGCTATTCTGACCTCGGGGCGGCGTCCCCTGATGTTTTTCAGCTTGCGAAGGAAGTCCTCCTCAGAGAAATTGGGAACGACAACGAGGAATTCGTCTCCCCCGAAGCGGTAGCAGTAATCCTTGCCGAATTCCTCCGAAAGAATATCTGCCGTCTCGCAGAGCACGCGGTCTCCCTCTTCAAGACCGCAGGCGTTGTTGATCTCCTTGAGCCTGTCGAGGTCTGTGATAAGTATGGTGATCTCGCGGTCGAGGAACGATTCGGCGTCGCGGTTCAAAGCTATTCTGTTGCGGACGCCCGTCAGCGGATCGGTGTGAGCCGTCTTTCTCAGAAGCTCGTTTTTCTCGTTCAGCTCGAACGTCAGCTTGTTGTATTCCTGAGCAAGATAACGGAATTCCTTCGCGCCGCTTTCCTTTATCGGACGGCACTCCCGAATCCGCTTCTCCGCTCTCTGTATCGGGTTTATACCGAGCTGTATCGTCAGCCACACGACGAATATGGTCATGAGCGCCTGAATGATGATCATTGCGCGGACGTAAGATATGCTTGTCTCTGTGTCGGAGAAGGCTCTCGATTCGAGATTGCGCGTCTTCGCCTCGATAGCGTAAAGGCTCTCCCGCCACTTCGAGCGGATACGGTTCTTCTGTTCGTAATAGTCCTCGTTGAGAACAAGCTCCGTCGCGCGGCGCATCTTGTCGTCAGCCGAGAGCGATATATCCGGTGCACTCAGATTTACCGATTTCAGCTCCTTGGGATAATCGGCGTACCCCTTCGCCTCGACAACGAGACGCATCGAGTAGTATTCCGTATTCATCAGCTTTACGGATTCGTCCATAGCCTCGTTCAGAAGACTGAGCGCATCATCAAGGTTTGAGTCGCTGCTCAGCTTTTCGAGGGATTCCTCGCGCCTCTTCGTCTCAAATGCCTCTTTGAAATATTCGTCCATGTAGCGCCTGCTGCCGTCGATGGTGAAGCGCTGAGCGCGCTCCGTGAGATAGTCGGACGCATCCATCAGCTCATGCGCTGATTTTTCCATAGCGAGCAGATTATCCGTAGTGTCCGTGAAGGCGTTGAACGCCGTGGTCATGATATACGTCGAGTAAAAAAGGACACCCGAAACGAGAAAAGCTGTTGTGAGGATAAGTACATATACTGCCTTGAGCGATACTCCGCCCACCTTGCGGTTTGCTGACATAAGCCACACCCTTCCTTTGTGATGCTGTGTTCATCCGTGATGTTTGAGTTATTAAGAGGTCGATAAATGAGCGTACGATAACTAGGTATACAGCGGAGCTTTACACCACTATTCACCGCAATTTTTGGGTTGTTGATCAGATATCAGCAGTTATATCATGCTGTTTAGGCAATCTTTACAAAAAATCTGCAAAGTTACTAAAAATAGTATACCACACTTCTTCCTGAATTTCAACTATTAAAAGTGAAAAAGTAGGAAGGTGAGGGAAGAAATTATTATTTTAAGGTTTGCGCGCTTGCTTCGGCAGGCTGCCTTTGTATGCAGTTTATTATACAAGGCTAAGCCTTTGCGGATCATGTATTTTACATTTGGATTTATAATTCGGATTCTCCTTCCGCCGTGCTGCCGCTGTATGCCGAGCGTAGGTTGAAATCCCGTTTCGTTTGGTGTATCCTTATCGCAAAGGGAGGTGAGAAAATGGACAGATATGTAACGGGCGCAATGATAAAGCGCCTTCGCGAGGAGCGGAAAATGACTCAGCAGCAGCTCGCCGATAAAATGACCGTCAGCTGCAAAACGATCTCAAAATGGGAGACGGGGCGCGGATACCCCGATATCTCGCTCGTTGAGCCGCTTGCGGAAAGCCTCGGCGTCTCGATAATCGAGCTTTTTGCAGGCGAGGACGTTACGAATACGAACAGAGCGTTCAATATGACGCGCATGAGGCTGTACGTCTGCCCGGTCTGCGGAAACATAGTTGCGGCGGTAGGAGAGGCGGTCGTGAGCTGCTGCGGCATCGTGCTGCCGCCGCTTGAAGCCGAGCCGGCGGACGAAGCGCATTTGCTGCGGATAGTCCGCTCGGAGGACGAGCTGCACGTCTCGGTCGAGCATGAAATGAGCAAGACGCATTACATCTCGTTCATCGCAGCTGTGCGAGGCGACGGATACGAGGTGAAGAAGCTGTACGCCGAGGGTGCGGCGGAAGCGCGGTTCAAGGCGGCAGGGGTGAGGAGCATTCTTTGCTGCTGCAACAGACACGGGCTGTTTGAAGCTGCGGCCGTGATGAAAAAGAGACAAGCGTAAAAATGTAGGATTTCAAGCTCCCTTCTGCTGTGCCGCACAGCCGCGCGGCTCGGAAAGTGCGGCGCTGAGAGCAGTTACAGACGCGGAGACTAATCTTCAAATCGTGTAATACTCCGGCGGAACTGTCGGCGGCGACACGGTGTAAAATGTTTTGACTTTTGTTCCACAAAGAGGTATAATATTGGTAAAATGAGGCAAGTGTACTTTGCGCTTGTCCGAAATGCCGGGAACGGTCAATACTTCACGGGAGGTAAGATATGTCTAACATTAACAACACAACTTATGAGAACGGATTTACGTCCGTTGTAAAAATGATGGAGAAGCACGCGCACGAATCGCCGGAGAAAACGGCTGTCGTATGCCGCGGACAGCGCGTGACCTACGGCGAGTTCAACGAGCAGGTCAACAGAGCCGCGCATTCGCTCGCCGCCGGTGGCGTGGGGCGCGAGAGCATTGTCGCCGTCATGCTCGACAGGAAGGTGCAGGCGTATATCGCCGAGTGGGCGATACTTAAGGCCGGCGGTGCGTTCCTGTTCATCTCGCCGGAGTACCCGGAGGAGAGAGTCCGCTTTATCCTCGAGGACTCCGGGGCGAGGTTTATCATAACCGACGAACAGACGAAGCCGCAGTTCGATTCCTTTGAGCCGGTCGAGGGCTGCGAGGCGCTGCTTATCGGCGAACTTTTAAGCGGAGAGCGCGCCGACGATCCGCAGACGGAGATCGGAGAGCACGACCTTTGCTACTGCATCTATACATCCGGCTCGACAGGAAGACCGAAGGGTGTTATGATCGAGCACGGCAACCTGTTCAATTTTGTTGATCCTAACCCGAAGAATCACGAGACGCGCGGCATAACGGAGCGAGCGAGTGTCGTCCTCGCGATCGCCGCGCTGACGTTCGACGTCTCCGTCATGGAGGAGTTTATTTCCCTCACAGCAGGGCTTACCGTCGTCCTCGCGACGGAGGAGGAGCGTCACGACCTGATGCTGCTTGCAGAGCTGATGGAGGAAAACGGCGTGGAGTGCATACTCACAACGCCCTCGTTCCTCGCGGCGATGCTGGAGATCCCGCAGACGAGAAGGGCGCTGAAAAAGGTCGTTTGCTACGACCTCGGCGCAGAGGCGTTTCAGCCCGGACTTTATAAGAAGATTACGGAGCTGAATCCCGGCGCGTACATCATGAACGGCTACGGCCCCACGGAGGCAACGATAAGCTGCACGATGAAGGTCATAACGAGCGATTCAAACGTTACGATCGGTGTGCCGAACGCAAATGTTTACGCATATATCATCGACAAGGACGGCAATGAGGTTCCCGACGGCGAGACGGGCGAGCTGCTGATCTGCGGAAAGGGCGTCGGCAGAGGGTACGTGAAGCTCCCCGAAAAGACGGCGGCATCATTTATTGAGTTCCGCGGTATGCGCGGATACAGAACGGGCGACCTCGCGAGGATAACTGCCGACGGCGAGATCGAGTTCCACGGAAGAATGGACGACCAGGTCAAGCTGCGCGGTCTTCGTATCGAGCTGGGCGAGATCGAGGAGGTCCTTGGCAGCAGCCCCGACGTCACGAATGCCGTCGTTGTCGTCATAGACAACAGCTATCTCTGCGCGTACTATACCGCGTCTGAGGCGGTCGATCCCGAAGTGCTCAGGGAGTACGCCGCTCAGAGGCTCGCTTATTACATGGTTCCCGATATCCTGATGCAGCTTGACGAGATACCGCTCACCGCCAACATGAAGGTGGACAAGAAGGCGCTGCCGAAGCCCGTATTTAAGCAGAACGGCGCCGAGGTGCCGAAGAACAAGCTGCAGCAGAGGATATTTGACATAGTGGCGGACGTCGTCGGCAATACGATGTTCGGCATAACTACTGAGTTTCCGAGGGCAGGTCTTACGTCGCTCGGAGCTATGCGTCTGAACGTAAGGCTCGCAGATGAGTTCAATATCGTTATCCGCACAGGCGACCTGCACGAGTACAATACGGTCGAGCTGCTCGAGCATTACATAAAGAACGCCGAGTCGGCCGATGAGCACGAGGAGCGCGACGAATATCCGCTCACAGGCTCGCAGAAGGGCATTTTTGCGGAGTGCCTCAAAGACTCAAAGAGTACGATGTACAATATCCCGTTCCTGTTCGACCTCCCGGCAGAGATGGACGAGGAAAAGCTCGCCGACGCCGTTTCAGCGGCAGTCGCGGCGCATTCGTATATGAACGCGCGCTTCGGCGTTGCACAGGACGGCTCGCTCGTGCAGAAGCCGTTTGAGGAGAGCTTCCGCCCGGAGATCATAACACTTTCGGACGAGGAGTTCGGGCAAAGGAGAGACGCTCTCGTCCGCCCGTTCGAGCTTTCGGGCGGCAGAATGTACCGCGTCGAGATATACGTCACCCCATCCGGGAAGTATATGCTCGTCGATCTGCATCACATCATGGCGGACGGCAACTCCTACGATATCTTCTTTGAGGATATCGACAAGGCGTACAGGGGCGAGTCGCTTGAAAACGAGAGCTACACCGGCTTCGACGCCGCCGTTTCCGAGGAAAAGCGCATAGACGCCGGTGCGTACGATAAGGCGGCTCTGTGGTACGACAAGGTCTTCGGCGGACTTGACGTTGAATCGCTGCCGCCTGCCGACAACAGAGGCACAGTTCCGACGAAGGGGCTGATGAACAGAAGGCTCGCGATCACGAAGGAGAAGGCGGAGGCTCTCTGCGCCGATCTCTCCGTCACCCCGAACACGCTCTTTACGGGTATCTTCGGCGTTGCGGCGGCGCGCTTCTCGAACGCGAGGGAGTCCGTCTTTGCGACGATCTACAACGGCAGAAATGACTCGCGCCTGGAAAATACGATCTGTATGCTCGTCAAGACGCTGCCTGTGTATGCGCGCTTCGACGAGAAAACGCTCCTTTCGCATTATCTTACAGACCTGCAGTCGCAGCTGATGGATTCGATGGCGAACGATATTTTCCCGTTCTACGAGATCGCGGCGAAGTATCAGATAAGCTCCGATATGATCTTCGCGTACCAGGCGGAGCTTACGGACGACTACACGATCGGCGGACTCACGGCGAAGGGGCACGACCTCTCTCTCGGCCTGCCGAAGGAGCCGCTTCTTCTCCAGGTAAGGCTGCGCGGCGGCGAATACGTCCTCGAGGCGGAATACCGCTCCGACCTCTATACGGACGAGATGATCGCAGGGATCCTTGAAGCGTACGACGAGGCGATGAAGAGCGCGTGCAGGGCGCGTCTCGTCTCTGAGATAACGATCCTCGGCAGCCGCGCCGAGGAGATCCTCGACAAGTGGAACGAGACGGACGTTGAGTACGATCTGTCCGAAACGGTGCTCTCAATGTTCCTCAAGTCGGCCGAAAAATACCCCGACAACATCGCCTCCGTTTATCTGGACAAAAAAATGACGTACCGCGAGGCGAACGAGCGCTCCGACAAGGTCGCGGCTTACGCGCAAAAGCTCGGTCTCGGCCGCGGCGACGTCGTCTCCGTCCTCGTTGACAGAGGGGAGAATATGATAATCGCTCCGTTCGGCGCGATGAAATGCGGATGTGCGTATCAGCCGCTCGACGCAACGTATCCGCCGGAGCGCCTCAATTTCATGATCAAGGATTCCGGCGCGAGGCTGCTCGTTACGACGAGGGAGCTGCGCGGCAAGGTGTCCGAGTACCTCGGCGACGTTCTCTACATCGACGAGCCGATCGACGCTCCCGATTATACGCCGGACAGTGATTCCCTCCCGAAGCCCGACGACCTCTTCACGCTGCTCTATACATCTGGTACGACCGGTCTGCCGAAGGGCGTTCGCCTTACGCACGGCAACCTTGTCTGCTTCCTGGAGTGGTACCACCGCACCTTCGGTCTTAAGCCGGGTGATTATGTCGGCGCGTACGCGAGCTTCGGCTTCGACGCAAACATGATGGATATGTATTCGCCGCTCACGACCGGCGCTGCCTGCGTGATCGTGCCGGAGGACATGAGGCTCGACCTCGCCGCGATGAACGAATACATGGAGAAGAACAACGTCTCCCATATGTTTATGACGACTCAGGTCGGACGCCAGTTCGCAACGGACTCCGGCAACCCGAAGCTGAAATACCTGCTCACGGGCGGCGAAACGCTCACGCCGTGCGATCCGCCCGAGGGCTTCGAGTTTTACAATGTATACGGTCCGACGGAGGGTACGATCCTCTGCACGTGCTACCGCGTAACGGAGAAGCTGCCGAGCTTCCCGATCGGCAGCGCGATCGACAACGTAAGGCTCTACGTCGTTGATTCGGACGGTCACCGCCAGCCTGCGGGCGCCGTCGGCGAGCTTTGGCTTGCAGGTCCTCACGTAGGCGACGGCTACCTCAACCGCCCCGAAAAGACGGCGGAGGTCTTCATCGACAATCCGTTTACCTCCGACGAGAAATACCGCGCCGTATACAGGACGGGCGACATCGTGCGGTTCAGGCATGACGGGGATATAGAGTTCATCGGCAGAAAGGACCGCCAGGTCAAGATCAGGGGCTTCCGCATCGAGCTTACGGAGGTCGAGGGCGTTATCCGCGAATTCGAGGGCGTAACGGACGCGACCGTCGCGGCGTTCGACAATCCGCAGGGCGGAAAGTATATCGCGGCTTACGTCGTAGGCGACAGCGAGATCGACCTCGACGCGCTCAAGGATTATATCCGCGCGAACAAGCCTCCGTACATGGTGCCGGAGGCGATCATGCAGATCGACCGCATTCCGCTCAACCAGAACGGAAAGGTCAACCGCCGCGTGCTTCCCGTTCCGACGCGCCGCGCAGCGGAGCAGATCCCGCCGAAAAACGGTATGCAGCAGGATATCTTTGACTGCGTGAAGGAGGCGCTCGGTCACGGCGAGTTCGGCATCACGACGGACATCTACGAGGCAGGTCTCACGTCGATCAGCTCCATCAAGCTGAACGTCCTGCTCTCGAAGAAATTTTCCGTCGTAATCAAGACGGCAGATCTGAAGGAGAACCCGACCGTCGAGGAGCTTGAAAGGTTTATCCTCGGCGCGTCCGCAGCGGAGAGCCACGAGGTGCTTGAAAGCTATCCGCTCAGCTCGACTCAGGAGGGAGTATTCGTAGACTGCATGGCAAACATGGGCAGCACCGTATACAATATTCCGTACCTGTTCAAGCTCGGCAGGAATGTGGAGCTTACGAGGCTCAAGACGGCTGTCGAATCGGTGATCAAGGCTCATCCGTATCTGCTTACAAGGCTTGTGATGGATCGAAACGGCGATATCCGCCAGATGAGAGACGATTCCGCTTCGTTCGACGTGCCTGTGCTCTCCGGCCTTGACAAACAGAAGCTCGTGCGCCCGTTCCCGATCATGAATTCGCAGCTTTTCCGTTTCGAGCTGTATCGCGAGTATGACGGAAACTACCTCTTTATGGATATCCACCACCTGATCGCCGACGGCTCGTCGTACGATATCCTTCTGAAGGATATCAGCAGGGCATACGGCGGACAGACTCCGGAGCCTGAGGCTTATACGGCGTACGATTATGCGCTCGACACGGCGAAGGCTAAGGAGGACGGCGGCTACGATAAGGCGGTCGGGTTCTTCGACGGCTGCTTCAAGGGCTGCACAATGACTCCGTTCGCTCCCGACAAGGCGGACTCCGAGCCGTCCGTCGGCAACCATGAATTCACGAGCGAAAGGATCTCGGCGCAGCTTGTGGAGAACGTCTGCGCGAAGTACGGCGTGACGGAGAACGTGTTCTTCACAGCGGCGTTCGGACTCATGCTCTCGCGCTACCACTTCGCGGACAGCTCTGTCTTCACGACGATCTACCACGGCAGAAACGACGGGCGTCTCTCCGAGACGGTCGGTATGCTCGTTAAGACGTTCCCCGTCGCAGCAAGACCGACGGAGGATATCGGCGAGTATCTCAGGAGCATGAAGAACGAAATAATGGGGCTTATGGACAACGATATCCTCCCGTTCTCCGAGGCGGCTCACCGCTACGGCGTAACGCCCGACGTTATGCTCGTATATCAGGGCGACAGCTTCGATTTCTGCGACGAATACCCCGACGACGGCGGCAGCGGATTCTCGCTTTCCGAGGAGATCCCGCTCGTTCTCAACGCGGCGAAGGCTCCCGTCTCCATGATGATAATGAAGGAGAACGGCTCCTACCGCTTCGAGACGGAGTACCGCAGCGACCTCTTCTTCGAGGAGACGATCGGATACATCGAGCAGAATCTCGAGCTTGCCGTCTGCGCTATGCAGGAGGAGCGCTCGCCGCTCTCGCTCAGGCTGCTGTTTGACGAAATGGACGAGATGGTGGATCTCCCCGGCATACACGGAAGGACATTTATCGACATATTCCGCAAAACGGCGAAGGAGAACGCGCAGCGCCTCGCCCTTAAGGACGAAAACAGCGAAATGACGTATTCGGAGCTTGACAGGGCGACGGAATACCTCGCCTCAAGGCTCATTGACGCAGGCATGAAGACAGGAGACTGCGCCGGCGTGCTCTGCGGCAGAACGAAGGAATTTGTCATCGCCGTGATCGCCGTTATGAAGGCCGGCGGCGCATACGTTCCGCTCGATCCGGAATACCCGGAGGACCGCATCAGATATATGCTCGGCGACAGCGGCAGCAAATGCCTGCTCGCGGCTGAGGAGTACCTCGGTCTCGTGTCGGGCTACGACGGAACCGTGATACCGCTCGACGGCGCGGCGGAGGAGAGCCGCTCGTGGACAGGCGAGGCAGACTGCCCCGACTACGCGGACGATAACCTCGCGTATATGATCTACACCTCCGGCTCAACGGGCAAGCCAAAGGGCGTGGAGCTTACTCACGCCTCGCTGATGAACCTCGTCGCACACCAGCTTCTCACCTGCAAGCCGACGCAGAGCGATATGTTCGCTGTATTCTCGTCGTTCTGCTTCGACGCTTCCGTACACGATCTGTTCATTCCGTATGCCTGCGGCGCGTCGCTCTACATCTTCCCGGACAGCGTCAGGAAGGACGCGACGGCGATATGCAAGGTGTTCGAGCAGCTCCCGATCACCGTCTGCACGATGCCCACTCAGATGGGCGAGCTTGTCGCCGAGGCGCTCTCCGACGGCTGCGCTCTCAGGTGGCTCACGCTCGGCGGCGAGAAGTTCAAGCACTTCTACGACAAGAAATTTACTATGGTCAACGGCTACGGCCCGACGGAGAACACCGTATCGTCCACCGAGTTCATCGTTGACAGGGAATACAGGAATATCCCGATCGGCAAGTCGCATCTGAACGTCCGCAGCTATATCGTGGACGAGCAGCTCAACCGCGTTCCCGTCGGCTGCAGCGGCGAGCTTTGCGTCGCAGGACGCCAGGTTGCGAGAGGCTACCACAATCTCCCCGAGAAGACGGCTGCCGTATTTGTAAACAATCCGTTCTCCGTTTGTGAGGACGACAAGCGCCTCTACCATACGGGCGATATGGTACGCATGAAGGGCGACGGCAATATCGAGTATATCGGAAGGATAGATTCCCAGATCAAGATCAGGGGCTTCAGAGTAGAGCTTGGAGAGATCGAGGGCGCAATGCTCAGGAAGGAGGGCGTACCCGAGACGGCGGCGATCGCCGTTGAAAAGAGAGGCGTCAAGAGCCTTGCGGCGTACTACACCGGCACGGAATACTCCGACGAGGAGTGGAAGGAATTCCTCAAGCCGCTTCTGCCGGAATACATGGTTCCGACGTACTTCACCCACCTTGAAAAAATGCCGATAACGCCGGGCGGCAAGATCGACAAGAGGGCGCTCCCCGAGCCGGATACGTCCGACGATTCGAGCTACACGCCCCCCGAAAACGGCAGGCAGAAGCAGCTTTGCGACATATTCGCCAAGGCGCTCGGCACGGAGCGCGTCGGCATCGACGACGACTTCTTCCTCTTCGGAGGAACGTCGATCGCGGCTTCAAAGGTCGCCGTATACTGCATGGCGGAGAATATACCGCTTGTATACGCCGATGTATTCAAGTTCCCGACGGTGCGCGCTCTGGCGGCTCATATCTACGGCGAGGAGCCGAGCGGCAATGCCTCCGGCAGTCCGGACAACGAATTCTCCGGCTATGACTACGGCAGGATAGACAGCCTCATCGCGTATAACGATTTCGGAAATATCGAAAACGCGATAGGGGAGGATATCGGCGATATCCTTCTCACCGGCGCGACGGGCTTCCTCGGTATCCACGTTCTAAAGAGCTTCCTCGACGGCTTCACGGGCAAGGCGTACTGCCTTGTCAGGAAGGGCAGCGCGGAGTCGCCCGAAAGCAGGCTCCGTACGCTCCTGATGTACTACTTCGACAATCCGCATATTGACCTTTTCGGCAGCCGCATCATCTGCATCGACGGCGATATCACGGACGAAGCCGCCGTTGAGGGACTTAAGGACGTCTCCTTCAAGACGCTCATTAACTGCGCGGCGTGCGTCAAGCATTTCGCGTCAGGAGATATCCTCGAAAGGATCAACGTCACCGGAGTTAAGAATCTGATCGGGCTTTGCCGCGAGACGGGCAGGCGTCTGATCCAGATCTCGACTGTTTCCGTCGCAGGCGAGGGCGCAGACGGCACGCCTCCGGAGAGCAAGGTAATCCTCGAAAAGGATCTGTTCTTCGGTCAGCGCATCACGAACGAATATATCCGCACGAAGTTCCTTGCCGAGAGGGAGGTGCTCGAGGCGGCGGCTCAGGGGCTTGACGCAAAGGTCATCAGAGTCGGCAACCTCATGAGCAGACAGTCCGACGGCGAGTTCCAGATCAATTTCATCACGAACGGCTTCCTCAGAACGCTGCGCGGTTACAGGGCGGTCGGCGCGTTCCCGATCACGGGAATGGGCGAGAGCGCGGAATTCTCGCCGATCGACGTCACGGCAGCGGCAGTACTTACGTTTGCCGGAACGCCGTCAGGCTTCACCGTCTTCCACGCGACGAACAACCACCGCATTTTCATGAGTGATGTTATTTACGCAATGAAAAAGCACGGCTTTGAGATCGACATCGTCTCTGAAGAGGAGTTCGAGAAGCGCGTAAAGGCGTACACGGCGGAGCACGAATCGAGCGACGCCGTCTCCGGACTCATCGCTTACGCTTCGCACGAGGGAATGAGAGTTTACGGCATTGATTACAGCAACACGTTCTCCACGGAGATCCTCTACCGCCTAGGCTTCCTCTGGCCGATAACCGACGTAAGCTACCTTGAAAACGCGATAGACGCGCTCGACAGCCTCGGATTCTTCGAGGATACGGAGAATTAATTTTTCGGAATAAGTTGACATTTTCATTCTATGATGGTAATATAGTAACAATACTCAAACCCACGGCATAGAATATATAACGATCAGACACCGGCGCTGCCGGCGTCGGGCTTCATTGCAAGCAGCAGAGATCTGCGGGACGTGACAAATTGTTCCGCAGATCTTTTTATTCTCGTAATGAAAGGGGAACCGGTATATGAATACCTCCGAAAAAGAAAAGATCGCTGTGAGGGTGTCGCGAGTCAGTATAATCGCTAATCTCGTCCTCTCCGTTTTGAAGCTGCTGGCCGGCATCCTGGCGCATTCGTCGGCGATGGTGTCGGACGCTGTACACTCCGCCTCCGACGTTTTCAGCACACTGATCGTCATAATCGGCTTCAAGCTGTCCGGCAGGAAGGCGGATAAGGATCACCAGTACGGACACGAGCGCATGGAGTGCGTTGCCTCGATCGTGCTTGCCGTCATACTCTTCATGACGGGTATTGAGATCGGGCGCTCGGCAGCCGTAGCGATCATCGGGAATGACGCGGCAAAGGCGGCTCCCGGCGCGGCGGCGCTGATAGCGGCAGTCGTTTCGATCGTTGTTAAGGAGCTTATGTACCGGTACACGGTCTTCCACGCGAAGCGCATTGACTCCGGCTCGCTGAAGGCAGACGCCTGGCACCACCGCTCCGACGCTCTCTCGTCTGTCGGCGCGCTCATCGGAATCGCCGGCGCACGAATGGGATTCCCCGTAATGGAGCCGATCGCCTGCCTTGTGATCTGCCTGTTTATCCTGAAGGCTGCAATAGACATCTTCCGCGACGCCGTCGATAAGATGGTAGATAAATCGTGCGGCGAGGAACTGGAGCAGCGTATGCGCGAGGTCGTGGAGGGGGAGAGCGGCGTTGAGCGTGTCGTCTCGCTGAACACGAGAATGTTTGCGTCGCGCGTTTACGTAGACACGGTGATCTCCGTAAACAGGGATCTTCCGCTTGTTGAAGCCCACGAAATCGCCGAGCACGTTCACGACGACATAGAGCAGAGCTTCCCGGAGGTCAAACACTGCATGGTCCACGTTGATCCATCGGACAAATGACTGATGAGGCGGTGTGTTCCTTTTTCTTAAACGTTTCTTTCTGAATCTGAATAATAAAACAAAACCGATAGACGCGATTCTCCTCGTTTTCGCCGGGGGTTGTCGCATCTATCGGTTTTTGTTATTTATAAGTTTTTAGCTTCGGATTGGAAGGTGCGCGGATCTGCGCGTCGCTTTCTGATCAGACTCCGAAGAGGATCTCACCGTACGACGGGTACGGCCAGTATTTTGCGGAGGTCTTAGTCTCCATCGCGTCGCCGAGAGCACGCAGCTCGTTCATCAGCTCAAAGACCGTCTTGCGGTAGTACATCGCAAGGTCAAGACCATCATACTGTGCGGCAGCATCGACAGCCGCTTTCAGCTCGTCCGTCTTCTTGACGAATGCCTCGAGCTTCTCGGAAAGCTCGCCGATCAGCGATGTTTCGGCGTATACGGAGTAAGCTCCGAGCGATTTCTTTGCAATAGCCGCGTCGGACAGCGAGTTTACGAAAGCAATGACTGCCGGTGTGATGTTCTTCTCCGCCATGTCAACCATTGTGAGCGCTTCGATGTGGAGCTGCTTGGAGTAGTGTTCAAGCTCGATCTCGTAGCGTGCGCGGATCTCAGACTCGGAGACGATACCGTTTCTGGTGAAGAGATCGACGTTCTTCTTGTCGATGTAATGAGCCATTGCCTCGGGCAGCGAACGGTAGTTGCACAGCCCTCTTCTCTCTGCCTCTGCAACCCACTCGTCGGAGTAGTTGTCGCCGTTAAAGATGATCCTCTGGTGCTCGGTGAGAGTCTTCTTAACGAGCGCCTTGATCGCGGACTCAACGTCCTCTGCGCCCTGCAGCTCGTCGCGGAACTGAGCAAGCTCGTCGGCTACCATTGTGTTGAGCATATAGTTCGGGCAGCCGATGTTGAGAGCGGAGCCGAGCGCGCGGAACTCAAATTTATTGCCTGTGAACGCGAACGGCGAGGTGCGGTTTCTGTCGGAGGTGTCCTTGCCGAAATCGGCGAGAACATCAACGCCTGTGAGCATATTTGTCTTGCCGGCGCTGTGGTACTCTTCGCCTTTGATGATCGAATCAACGAGCGCGCCGAGATCGTCGCCGAGGTACATAGAGATGATCGCCGGGGGTGCCTCGTTAGCGCCGAGACGGTGGTCATTTCCGGCGGAGGCTACGGTGAGTCTCAGAAGATCCTGATATTCGTCAACAGCCTTGACGACTGCCGCGAGGAAGAGCTGGAACTGCAGGTTGTTCTCCGGGTTCTTTCCGGGATCGAGAAGGTTCTCGCCCGTGTTCGTGGAGATCGACCAGTTGTTGTGCTTGCCGGAGCCGTTTACGCCTGCGAAGGGCTTTTCGTGGAGCAGGCAGACGAGACCGTGCTTCTCTGCCGTCTTCTTCATGACCTCCATCGTGAGCTCGTTGTGGTCGGTCGCGATGTTGGACGTCGCGAAGATCGGAGCAAGCTCATGCTGCGAGGGAGCTACCTCGTTGTGCTTCGTCTTTGCCATAACGCCGAGCTTCCAAAGCTCCTCGTCCAGGTCTGCCATGAACGCCGCTACTCTCGTCTTGATCGAGCCGAAGTAGTGGTCGGCAAGCTCCTGCCCCTTCGGTGCGGGTGCGCCGAAGAGCGTCCTGCCGGTATAGATGATAT
>CADAYJ010000010.1:42700-86095 GCA_902792115.1 uncultured Ruminococcus sp.
TTGTCGATGAGGAAATACTCCTGCTCCGGGCCGACCGTCGTTGTAACTCTCGTTACGTCCGTCTTTCCGAGAATGTGGAGTACGTCAACGGCAACGGAACTGAGCTTCTCCATCGAGCGGAGCAGCGGAGTCTTCTTGTCGAGCACCTCGCCGGTGTACGAGCAGAACGCCGTCGGGATATATAATGTTTTGTCGCGGATAAACGCCGGAGATGTGGGATCCCAAGTTGTGTAGCCTCTCGCCTCGAAAGTAGCGCGGATACCGCCGGAGGGGAAGGAGGATGCGTCAGGCTCGCCCTTGATAAGCTCCTTGCCGGAGAATTCCATAATGACCGTGCCGTCGGAGCCAGGGTAAATAAAGCTGTCGTGCTTCTCCGCCGTAACGCCCGTCATAGGCTGGAACCAGTGGGTGTAATGTGTGCAGCCCATCTCGACTGCCCATTCCTTCATCGCGTTCGCAACGCTGTTTGCAACGCTCAGGTCGAGCGGCTCGCCGTTCTGTACGGTGCGCTTGAGCGCCTTGTACGTTGCGTGAGGAAGACGTTCCTCCATCTTTCTGTCATTGAATACCATGCTGCCGAAAAGCTCGGGTACATTTGCCATTTTAAACACTCCAATCATAATATCGTAAAAAAGTGAAAGGACGCCGTAAGCCACCTTGGGTAAGCCTGCGACGTCCTTGCCGTATCTACGCTGTCATTATACGCCCGGCGGATCGTTTTGTCAACGCTTTTTGCAATATTTTTTAACTTTCTTGCAAAACAGAGAAATTATAGCGCCGTTTTGCTTCAAATTTGTTGCAATATTGCATAAAAGGTGCGTGATGCCTTCAAAAGCGAGCCTTATATAGTTGAAAAAACGGGCAATTTTTTACTGTGTATCAAAAAGAGGTACGAAAATATACGGTAAATATCGGATAATTATATGGTTTTGAGGTTGAATTTGAATTTTAAAGAATCGAATCCTGCAAACCGAGGGGTGCAATTCGTCTATTGCAACAAAAAAGATAACCGTTGTTATCCGTATTTCTTACGTAAAAAACTTGACAAAACTGCCTTGTGATAGTAGAATATACACATTGAACAGATGAGCAAGGGCGTTCATCGTACTAAGGGAGCAGTGCCCCCTTTTACGGTGGGCGCTTTTCGCTTTTTTGGGGTATTAAGCGGCTTTTCGGCCGCTGATGATCGTTTTCTTCGGCGCGTCTGACCGATGCGGCGCCGCAAAACGGAAGGAGGACACTCAATGTACGAAAGCCTTAATGACATTCTGAGCTTCATCGAGGAGGAGGACGTTCGCTTTATTCGGCTCGCCTTTGTCGATATTGCAGGAACGCAAAAAAATATTTCAATTATGCCGGACGAGCTGCAAAGGGCGTTCGAGGACGGTATCGCCTTCGACGCATCGAGCATACGCGGCTTCGGGGACGAGCTTTGCTCCGACCTCTTTCTTAAGCCGCTGCCTCAGACGATAGAGATCCTGCCGTGGAGACCGTCCGAGGGGCGTGTGGCGAGAATGTTCTGCAATATCTGCAAGCCGGACGGCACGCCCTTTGAGCTGGACAGCCGCAGACTGCTCGAGAGGGCGGTGAAGGCGGCGAGGAAGAAGGGGCTTTCCTTCAACTTCGGCGCGGAGTTCGAGTTTTATCTATTCAAGCGCGGAGAGGACGGTTCGCCTACAAAAATACCGTTTGACAACGCCGGCTACATGGACATCGCTCCGGAGGACAGGGGCGAGGATATCCGCCGGGAGATATGCCTGACGCTGCTCGATATGGATATCTTCCCGGAAAGCTCTCACCACGAGATGGGACCGGGACAGAACGAGATCGACTTCCGGTACAGCGGCGCTCTGACGTCGGCGGACAACGCAGTGACGTTCAAGTCGGTCGTGTCGTCGATCTCGGATATCAACGGGCTTTGCGCCGACTTTTCTCCGAAGCCGCTCGAGGACAAGAGCGGAAGCGGACTGCACATCAATATGTCTGTCAATTCGGCGGACGGCGAAGATCTTACGCGCCCGATGCTTGCCGGGATCCTTTCCCGGGTACGGGAGATCACGGCGTTTCTCAATCCGTCCGAGGATTCATACAAAAGGCTCGGACGCGACAAGGCGCCGAAGTATGTCACATGGTCGCACGAGAACCGCTCGCAGCTCATACGCATACCGGCGGCGAAGGGCGAATACAGACGCATCGAGCTGCGCTCCCCCGATCCGACCGTAAATCTCTACGTCGCTTACACGCTGCTGATCTACGCCGCGCTTGAGGGCATAGAGAACGGCATGGAGCCGCCGGAGCCGCTTAACGTCAATCTTTACACGGCGCCGTCCGAGCTTACGGCGGAGCTTGCCGCGCTGCCTTCCTCGCTCGGCGAGGCGAAGGTTCTGGCGAGGGAAAGCGAGTTCGTCCGCAGATATATCCCGGCGGGGTATCTCGTTTAGTGCGGTCCGCAATTTGAAAATAAAACGGTAAAAAAGGGGGTGTCAGCAGTGCAGACAGCTCAGCGCAGCGTGATGATCGTATCGAAAAGCAGTAAGATGGTAGAATTCATACGGTCGGCGGCACCGCAGGACAGGTTTTCGCCGGTGCTCGTCGTATCGAGCGCGGGTGAGGCGCGGCGAGTGCTCCTTATGAAGCCGGTCGATATCGTGCTGATCCACACGCCGCTCCCGGACGAGTTCGGCACGAAGCTCGCGCGCGATATCTCCGGTCAGTGCGCCGTGGCGGTGATCGTCAAGCCGGAGCTTGCGGAGAAGACGGCGTATAAGCTGGAGCCGTTCGGCGTTGTAACGCTTCCGAGCGTGCTTCACCGCTCCGTGCTCCACCAGACGGTTATGCTGCTCTCGTCTTCCGTTGCGAAGATGGAGCGGCTGCGGAGAAACTCCGAGGATATAAAGAAAAAGCTGCGCGAGTTCAGAACGGTCGCAAGGGCGAAAACGCTGCTGATCTCCGAGCGCGGAATGACCGAGGAGCAGGCGCACAGATATATAGAAAAGACCGCTATGGACAGCGGCAGGAAAAAAACAGACATCGCCGAAGAGCTGATCGAAAGCCTCTCGGGCGAGGAGTGAGGAAGATAACATGACGAAGTATATTTTTGTTACGGGCGGAGTAGTCTCCGGGCTTGGAAAGGGTATCACGGCGGCGTCACTCGGACGTCTGCTTAAAGCGCGCGGACTCAAGGTCGCGGCGCAGAAGCTCGATCCTTACATAAATGTCGATCCCGGCACAATGAGCCCGTATCAGCACGGCGAGGTCTACGTCACCGAGGACGGCGCGGAAACGGATCTTGACCTTGGTCACTACGAGCGCTTTATCGACGAGGATCTGAATAAATATTCAAATCTCACGACGGGCAAGGTCTACTGGAATATCCTCAACAAGGAGCGCAGGGGAGAGTACCTCGGCGAGACGGTGCAGGTGATTCCCCACGTTACAAACGAGATAAAGCATTTCATATACAACGTCGGCGCGAAGAGCGGAGCCGATATCGTTATTACTGAGATCGGCGGTACGGCCGGAGATATTGAAAGTCAGCCGTTCATCGAGGCGATACGCCAGGTCGGTCTGGAGGTCGGGCAGGAGAATGTCTGTTATATCCACGTCGCGCTCGTGCCGTACCTTAAATGCTCGCAGGAACACAAGACGAAGCCGGTGCAGCACTCCGTCAAGGAACTTCAGGGAATGGGCATCAAGCCCGACATCATTGTGCTGCGCTGCGATGAGCCGCTGGAGGAGAGCATATTCAGGAAGATATCGCTCTTCTGCAACGTCACAGAGGACTGCGTTATACAGAATCTGAACGTTCCGGTGCTGTATGAGGCGCCGATCATGCTTGAAAGGTCGGGCTTCTCGCAGGTAGTCTGCAAAAAGCTGGGAATTAGCGCCGGCGAGCCTGATCTCGGAGACTGGACGCGCATGATAGCGAGCATCAGCAACAGGAGCAGGAACGTGACAGTCGGCATCGTCGGCAAATACGTCCAGCTCCACGACGCATACCTTTCCGTCGCGGAGGCGATACATCACGCAGGATTTGCCTGCGGCGCGCACACCGACATAGAGTGGATCGACAGCGAGACGATCACCGCCGAAAATGCCGCGCATATCCTCGGCGGCTGCGACTGCATCATCGTGCCGGGCGGCTTCGGCAGCAGGGGTATCCCGGGTATGATCGAAACGGCAAAATACGCGAGGGAGCACAATATCCCGTATCTCGGCATCTGCCTCGGTATGCAGATCGCTGTGATTGAATTCGCGAGAAACGTCTGCGGTCTTGAGGGCGCGAACTCCGGCGAGTTCGACGAAAGCACCGCGTACAAGGTTATCGACTTCATGCCGGATCAGAGCGATACCGTAGACAAGGGCGGCACGCTGCGCCTCGGCGCGTACCCGTGCAGGATAGCGGAGAACACAAGGCTGTATCATTGCTACGGCAAAACGGAGATCTCCGAGCGCCACCGCCACCGCTACGAATTCAACAATGAGTACCGCGATCTGTTGAAAAGTCACGGCCTTACGCTCGGCGGCTTATCGCCGGACGGCAGTATCGTCGAGACGATCGAAATATCAGAAAACGATTTTTACGTAGGCGTGCAGTTCCACCCGGAATTCAAGAGCCGGCCGAATAAGGCACACCCCCTCTTCAAGGGGCTTGTGGAAGCCGCGTTAAACCAGCAAAGTGAGGTAGAACGAGATGAATGAGCAAAAGACATTGTACAGACCGGAATTTGAGCACGACGCCTGCGGCATCGGAGCCGTCGTCAGCATCAAGGGCGAGCAGAGCCACAAGATCGTTACCGACGCGCTCTCCATCGTCGAAAAGCTGCAGCACCGCGCAGGAAAGGACGCTGCCGGCGAAACGGGCGACGGCGTAGGTATCCTCGTTCAGATATCGCACGGCTTCTTTGAGAAGGCGGCGCGCGAGTGCGGCGCGGAGCTTCCCGGCGAGCGCGAATACGGCGTCGGAATGTTCTTCTTTCCGCCGGACGATCTCAAGCGCGCGCAGGCGAAGAAGATGCTTGAGATCATCTGTGAAAAGGAGGGTGCTCCTCTTCTCTGCTGGAGAGAGGTTCCGACGGACAGCTCCGTGATCGGCAGCAAGGCGCTGGCGTGTATGCCGCGCATAATGCAGTGCTTCGTGAGAAAGCCGGAGGGCGTCGGCAAGGGCATCGAGTTTGACCGCAAGCTGTACGTTATCCGCCGCGAATTCGAACAGAGCAACGACAATACATATGTCTGTTCCTTCTCGTCGAGGACGATCGTGTACAAGGGTATGTTCCTCGTCGAGCAGCTCCGAAAATTCTACCTCGATCTCCAGAGCGAGGATTACAAGAGTGCGCTTGCTCTCGTGCATTCCCGTTTCTCAACAAATACCAACCCGTCGTGGGAGCGCGCTCACCCGAACAGGGTGATCCTGCACAACGGCGAGATCAACACGATCAGAGGCAACTTCGACAGAATGCTTGCCCGTGAGGAAACTATGACAAGCCCCGTGATGCAGGACGATTTCGACAGGGTGCTTCCCGTTATCAGCGCGTCCGGCTCCGACTCGGCTATGCTCGACAACACGCTTGAATTCCTCATGATGAACGGTATGGAGCTTCCGAAGGCCGTCATGGTGACGATCCCGGAGCCTTACGCTAACGACAAGACGATTTCACGCGAGAAGCGCGATTTTTACCACTACTACTCCACGATGATGGAGCCGTGGGACGGACCTGCCGCGATCCTCTTTACGGACGGCGACACCGTCGGCGCAGTGCTCGACAGAAACGGTCTGCGCCCCTCGCGCTACTATATCACTGACGACGATATGCTGATACTCTCCTCGGAGGTCGGCGTTTTGCCCGTTGAGAATGACAGGATCATAAGCAAGAGCCGCCTGCAGCCCGGCAAGATGCTGCTCGTAGATCTTAAGGCGAAGCGCGTCATTTCCGACGAGGAATGTAAGCGCCGTTACGCGACGGAGAAGCCGTACGGCGAGTGGCTCGACGGCAACCTCGTAAGGCTCTCCGACCTCCCGATCCCGAATCACAAGGTCGAGAACCACACGCAGCAGCAGCGCGACCGACTCTACAAGGCCTTCGGATACAGCTACGAGCAGATCAGGGATTCTATCCTCCCGATGGCTAAAAACGGCGGCGAGCCGACGGCGGCGATGGGAACGGATATCCCGCTCGCAGTGCTTTCCGAAAAGCACCAGTCGCTCTTCTCGTACTTCAAGCAGAGCTTTGCACAGGTCACGAATCCGCCTATCGACGCGATCCGCGAGGAGATCGTTACCGATACGACGGTCTACGTCGGCTCGGACGGCAACCTTCTCGAGGAGAAGGCCGAGAACTGCAATATGCTCGAAATCCACAACCCGATACTCACGAGCGTCGATCTCATGAAGATCAAGGCGATACACCGCCACGGCTTCAAGGCTGCCACGGTATCGCTTCTCTACTACAAGAATACGCCGCTCGAGCGCGCGCTCGACAGGCTCTTTGTGTCCGTTGACCGCGAATACAGGAACGGCGCAAATATCATAATACTCTCCGACAGAGGCGTTGACGAGAACCACGTTGCGATCCCCTCGCTGCTCGCCGTTTCCGCGATGGAGCAGTATCTCATCAGGACGAAGAAGCGCACCGCCGTTTCGATCATTCTCGAAAGCGCGGAGCCGTGTGAGGTTCATCACTTCGCGGCGCTTCTCGGCTACGGCGCGAGAGCCGTCAACCCGTACCTCGCGCAGGAGTGCATCTCGGAGCTTATCGACAAGGGGCTTCTCGACAAGGATTACCATACCGCGATCAGAGACTACAACTCCGCCGTTCTTCACGGCATCGTAAAGATCGCTTCAAAGATGGGTATCTCTACGATCCATTCCTACCAGTCGTCGCAGATCTTCGAGGCGGTCGGTATCCGTCAGGACGTAATTGACAAGTATTTCACGAACACAGTCAGCCGCGTCGGCGGCATAGGTCTTGCCGAGATCGGCGAGGGCGTCGAGTGGCGTCACGACCACGCCTTCGATCCGCTCGGACTTGGCGTTGATACGTCCACGGACAGCGTAGGCACACACAAGCTGCGCTCCGGTCACGACAAGGAAGACCATATGTATAACCCTCAGACGATAATCGCTCTGCGGCAGGCGACTCAGACGGGCAGCTACGAGCGCTTCAAGGAATACACCGCTATGGTGGACGACGAGAACGTACCGCACACGCTGCGCGGACTGATGTCGTTCGACTTTGACGGCTGCACGCCGATTCCGATCGAAGAGGTCGAGCCTGCCAGCGAGATCGTCAAGCGCTTCAAAACGGGCGCGATGAGCTACGGCTCCATCTCGCAGGAGGCTCACGAGTGCATGGCGGAGGCGATGAATATGCTCGGCGGCAAGTCGAACTCCGGCGAGGGCGGCGAGATGCCGGAGCGCCTCGGAACGAACAGAAACAGCGCGATCAAGCAGGTCGCTTCAGGCCGCTTCGGTGTCACCAGCGAATACCTGCTTTCCGCGAAGGAAATACAGATCAAGATGGCGCAGGGCGCGAAGCCCGGCGAGGGCGGACACCTTCCGGGAAAGAAGGTATACCCGTGGATCGCGAAGAACAGATATTCAACGCCCGGCGTGTCGCTCATTTCGCCGCCGCCGCACCACGATATCTATTCTATCGAGGATCTTGCCCAGCTTATCTACGACCTTAAAAACGCCAACAGAAAGGCTCGCATATCCGTAAAGCTCGTCTCCGAGGCGGGCGTCGGAACGATCGCGGCAGGCGTTGCAAAGGCAGGCGCGCAGGTCGTTCTCATCTCCGGCTACGACGGAGGAACGGGCGCCGCTCCCGTAAGCTCGATCCATAACGCCGGGCTTCCGTGGGAGCTTGGCCTTGCGGAGACTCACCAGACGCTTATCAAAAACGGTCTGCGCTCGCGCGTGATCATCGAGACGGACGGCAAGCTGATGAGCGGACGCGACGTCGCTATCGCGGCTATGCTCGGCGCCGAGGAATTCGGCTTTGCCACGGCTCCGCTCGTAACGATGGGCTGCGTAATGATGCGCGTGTGCAACCTTGACACCTGCCCCGTCGGCATTGCGACGCAGAATCCGGAGCTGAGAAAACGCTTTGCAGGTAAGCCGGAGTACATCGTGAACTTCATGATGTTCATTGCGCAGGAGCTTCGCGAGATCATGGCGCAGCTCGGCGTGAGAACGGTCGCGGAGCTTGTCGGCAGGACTGACCTCATCAAGGTGAAGCCCGATCAGGTTACTCACCGCGCGGAGATGATCGACCTCTCCGGTATCCTCAGCCGCGATTTTATCGGCGAGGAAAAGACGAGCTTCGATCCGGCGGACGTCTACGATTTCGGTCTCGAAAAGACGGTGGACGAGAGCAGGCTTATACCGGAATTCGCGAAGGCGATAAAGAACCGCACGAGGAAAACGGTTAGGGTGAATGTATCGAGCACCGACAGAGCGCTCGGAACGATCTTCGGCTCCGTCCTCACGGAGAAATTCGGCTCGACGCTCGAGGACGATTTCTACACCGTCCAGTGTACGGGCGGCGGCGGACAGTCGTTCGGCGCGTTTATCCCGAAGGGGCTTACGCTCAGGCTTGAGGGCGATTCAAACGATTACTTCGGCAAGGGGCTTTCCGGCGGCAAGCTGATCGTTTACCCGCCGAAGGACAGCAGCTTCAAGGCTGAGGAGAATATCATCATCGGCAACGTCGCGCTTTACGGCGCAACGAGCGGCGAGGCGTACGTAAACGGCGTGGCAGGCGAGCGCTTCTGCGTCCGTAACTCAGGCGCATACGCCGTCTGCGAGGGCGTGGGCGACCACGGCTGCGAATACATGACGGGCGGCAGAGTCGTCGTGCTCGGCAAGACGGGGCGCAACTTCGCTGCCGGCATGAGCGGCGGCATCGCGTACGTTTACGACGCGGATCACGACCTCTACCTCAAGCTCAACAAGGAGCTTGTGACGATGAGCGAGGTGACTGAGAAGCATGACATTGAGGAGCTTCGCACAATGATCGTGAAGCACTTTGAGGCGACCGGCTCGCCGCTTGCAGGAAGAATGCTCGACAGCTTTGAGTCATATCTTCCCAGCTTCAAGAAGATCATGCCTAACGATTACAATAAGATGCTCGGCCTGATCGGTCACTTCGAGGAGAAGGGGCTTGACCACGAGCAGGCTGTTTTAGAGGCGTTCTACGCCGCGCAGAAGGGGGAATGAAGCGATGGGAAAACCGACCGGCTTTATGGAGTTTGAAAGAGTGACGAATGCGGCCGCCGCTCCGGAGGAGAGAATAAAGAGCTTCCGTGAGTTCCGCGAGCCGCTTGATATGAAAAGCAGGCAGGAGCAGGCGGCGCGCTGCATGAACTGCGGCGTTCCGTTCTGCCAGTCCGCGATGAGACTCGGCGGAATGGTTTCCGGCTGTCCGCTGCACAACCTCATTCCCGAGTGGAACGACGAGCTGTACAACGGTCACTTCGAGCACGCGCTCAACAGGCTTCTCAAAACGAACAACTTCCCGGAGTTCACCGGCAGGGTATGTCCGGCGCTCTGCGAGGCGGCGTGTACGTGCGGCTTGAACGACAGCCCCGTGACCGTTCATGACAACGAGCTTTCGATCATCGAATACGGCTTTGAAAACGGCTTTATCGAGCCGAAGCCGCCGAAGGTGAGGACGGGCAAGCGCGTCGCCGTGGTCGGCTCCGGCCCCTCCGGGCTTGCGTGCGCCGATATGCTCAACAAGCGCGGCCACAGCGTGACCGTCTTCGAGCGCTCCGACCGCCCCGGCGGATTGCTGATGTACGGCATTCCGAACATGAAGCTCGACAAAGGCATCGTCATGCGCCGAATCCATCTTATGCAGGACGAGGGAGTCGAGTTCCGCACCGGCGCCGACGTCGGCTCTTCCGTTTCCGCAGACGAGCTTATGAGCGGATACGACGCCGTTGTGCTCTGCTGCGGCGCTTCTCAGCCGCGCGACCTGAACGTCGAGGGCAGAGAGTTAAGCGGCATTCACTTTGCCGTGGATTTTCTTAAGGCAACCACTAAGGCTCTGCTCGACGGAGAATTTGAAAACGGAAATTACATCAGTGCGAAGGACACAAACGTCCTCGTCGTAGGCGGCGGAGACACCGGCAACGACTGCGTGGGTACGTGTATGCGCCACGGCTGCAGGAGCGTTACCCAGCTTGAGATGATGCCGAAGCTGCCGGACGAGCGCGCTCCGGGCAACGAGTGGCCGCAGTGGCCGAGAGTCTGCAAGACGGACTACGGCCAGCAGGAGGCTGCTGCCGTCTTCGGGCACGATCCGCGCGTCTATCAGACGACGATCAAAAGGCTCATCGGCGGCGAGAACGGCGAGCTGAGGGCTGCCGAGCTTGTAAAGCTCGAGCCGAAGAAGGACGAGCAGACCGGAAGACTCACGATGGTTCCCGTTGAGGGCAGTGAATATACCGTGGACGCGGAGCTGCTGCTCATCGCGGCAGGCTTCACCGGTGCCCAGAGCTATGTTGCACAGTCGTTCGGCGTCGATCTCACGCAGAGAAACTGCGTCGCGACGGGTGAGGGACAATACAGAACTAGCGTTCCGAAGGTTTTCACCGCCGGCGATATGCACCGCGGCCAGAGCCTCGTCGTATGGGCGATCAGCGAGGGCAGAGCGTGCGCACGTGAGGTCGACGAGTTCCTGATGAGGTACACGAATATGATCTGAGCGCGGAAAATGGGATCAGCGCTAAAATGATCTCACACCGCACTCAAAGAAGGGTGTTGTTATGAGACTTAAATTTACAAAGATGCACGGGCTTGGGAACGACTACATTTACTTCGACTGCGTTCGCGGCGAGACGCCTGCCGATCCACAGGCGCTTTCCGTCCGGCTTTCCGACCGCCACTTCGGCGTCGGCGGCGACGGTATAGTTCTGATAATGCCGTCGGAAAAGGCCGATTTCAGAATGAGAATGTTCAACGCCGACGGCAGCGAGGGCGCAATGTGCGGCAATGCCTCGCGTTGTATCGCAAAGTACGTCTACGACAGAGGTCTGACGAGCAAGAAGCTCGTTATGCTTGAGACGCTCTCCGGCATCAAGACGCTTGACATACAGGAAAAGGACGGAGCCGCGCAGAGCGTCACCGTCGATATGGGCAAGCCGAAGACGGGCGCAGTCATGCAGCCTATCTCGGCGGAGTGCGGCGATTTCCTTTACACCTTCGTGGACATGGGCAACCCGCACTGCGTTATCTTCACCGATACACCCGTTGACGAGCTTGATATAGAAAGAGTCGGCAGGCCGCTTGAAAACCACGAGTTTTTCCCCGACAGGGCGAATGTCGAGTTTGTCAATGTTACGGACGGCGGCAACCTGAAAATGCGCGTCTGGGAGCGCGGCAGCGGAGAGACTCTCGCCTGCGGAACGGGCGCCTGCGCGACCGTTACGGCGGCCGTTGTGAACGGGATATCGCCTATGAACGAGGAGGTCCGCGTTCACCTCAAAGGCGGCGTTCTTACGATAACGTACGACGGCGAAAGGGTTCTTATGACAGGTCCGGCGGAATTCGTTTTCGACGGAGAAGTGGAGGTTTGAGCAATGAAGATAAACAGAAATTTTGACAGCCTCGCTGAGAGCTACCTCTTCGCGAGAGTAGCCGAGAAAACGCAGGCGTACGCCGCCGCGCACCCCGACAGGAAGTTGATAAAGATGGGTATCGGCGACGTCACACTTCCGCTCGCGCCCGCCGTAGTTGAGGCGATGAAAAAGGCGGCCGACGAGATGGCGGACAAATCCACCTTCAAGGGCTATCCCGAATACGAGGGCTACGACTTCCTGCGCGAAGCGATAAGCCGGTACTACGGCTCGTTCGGCGTTTCTGTATCTCCCGACGAGGTGTTCGTAAACGACGGCGCAAAGAGTGACTGCGGCAATATCGGCGACATCTTTTCACCCGACTGCACCGTCCTCGTGACGGATCCCGTTTACCCCGTATACGTCGATACGAATATCATGGCAGGGCGCAAAATAGTATATGCGCCGTCCACACGAGAAAACGGCTTCTGCGCGATGCCCGACAAAAGTGTTCACGCCGACATTATCTACCTCTGCTCTCCGAACAATCCTACGGGAGCGGCGTACACCGCCGGGCAGCTTAAGGAATGGATAGAGTACGCGCTCGAAAACGATGCCGTCATTCTCTACGACGCGGCGTACGAGGCGTTCATTTCGGACGATCTGCCGCGCAGCATCTTTGCTGTCGAGGGCGCACGCAAATGCGCGGTCGAGTTCTGTTCTCTCTCAAAGACAGCGGGCTTCACCGGAACTCGCTGCGGCTACACCGTCATTCCGAACGAGCTTGAATTTGACGGTCACAATATAAAAAAGCTCTGGTACAGACGTCAATCCTCAAAGTTCAACGGCGTATCGTACCCCGTACAGCGCGCCGCCGAGGCTGTATTCTCGCCGGAGGGCATGAAGCAGACGAGGGAAAATATCGAATACTACAAGCGCAACGCCGCCGTTATCGCCGACACGATGGAGCGTCTCGGCATCTCCTACACCGGCGGCAGAAATTCGCCGTACATATGGATCACCTGCCCGAACGGCATGGGCAGCTGGGAATTTTTCGACTTCCTGCTTGAAAAGGCAAACGTCGTCGCGACGCCCGGCGAGGGCTTCGGCGAGTGCGGCAAGGGCTGTATGCGCTTCACCTCGTTCGCAGATCACAGCGCCACCGTCGAGGCGATGGAGCGGATAACGAAAGCGCTGCACGACGCCTGAAAGCGTGCTGTATAAGCTGATTATTATTTTTCTGTTTTGTGTGCCGAACGGACACGCCGCACCGTGCCGTTGAAATTTTTTCCGCCTTGTGATATAATGATCATAAAGTATATGAAAAAAGGCGGGGACGCTATATGGGTATCAATGATATCGAGATCGCTAACAGAACGATAAAGATCACTGCGGCCGGGAAGTATGAGGTCGGAGGAAGGACAGTCAGGCTGCCTGATGCCGATTTTTCAAAGACGATCGTTTTCTCTCCCGAGGAGGGAGAGCTGCTTTTGCATAAGGTACACTCGAAAAAGGGCAGCGGCAAAATGTGCAGGATAATCGTCACGACGGAGGATTCCTTCCGAGCGGCGAGCCGGTACAACGAGCCGCTCGTCATGAATTTTGCCAATGCGTTCAATCCGGGAGGCGGCTTCCGCATCGGCGCGAGGGCGCAGGAGGAGGCGCTGTGCCGCTGCAGTACGCTGTACAGCTCGCTCGTCTCAGAGACAGCCGCCGCAATGTACAATTACAACGCCGCGTTCAGGAACGAGGGCGAGTCCGACTATATGCTCCTCTCGCCAAACGTCTGCGTTTTCAGAAATGAGCGCTGCGAGCTGCTGCAGGCGCCGTTCAAGGTCGGCGTTATTACGCTGCCGGCTCCTAACCGCTTCGGCGAAGCGATGTTCCTCCCGGAGAAGAAGATCGCCGAAACGATGACGAGGCGCATACGCATCATGCTGCGTATTGCGAAAAATCACGGTTACAGAAGCATCGTAGCCGGCGCGTGGGGCTGCGGAGCCTTCGGCAACGACGCGCGCAACGTCTCGGCGTATTTCAAGCGCGTTATCATAGACGAGGGCTGCGGCGAATGGTTCGACGAGATCTGCTTCGCAATCTACGGCGCGCCCGAGAGCAGGAACATCAAGGCGTTCCGCGAGACGTTTTCACAGTATGACCTCTCTCAGAAGCCGGCGGAGGACGAGAAAAACCTTTCCGCGCAGCAGGCTCTCGCGCGTCTTAAAAAGGGCAACGAGCGCTACCTCGGCTCAAGGACCGGTACGGGCGACATCTCCCTGAAACGCCGCATCGAATGCTTCAAGAACGGGCAGCACCCGTACGCCGTGATCGTATCGTGCTCCGATTCGCGCGTGATCCCGGAGTGCATTTTCGGTGCCGGCATCGGCGAGCTGTTCACGGTGCGCGTAGCCGGCAACGTCATGGACGATCACCAGCTCGGCTCGATCGAGTACGCCGCCGACCACCTCGGCTGCAGGCTTATCGTTGTGTTGGGGCACGACGGCTGCGGAGCCGTGGACGCGGCGATGAATCACGATCCGGACGGCTACATCAAGTTCATCACCGACGAGATACGCAAGGCTGTCGGCGATGAATCGGACGAATACAAGGCGTGCTGCCGGAATGTCCTCCACAGCGTGAAGACGATCGAGAGCAGCCTTGAGATCCACAAGCAGGAGGAACGAGGTCTGCGCGTAATCGGAGCGATGTACCGCCTGGAGGACGGCCGCGTGGAATTTGATATAAAATAAAAACAGAGCCTTCGCTCTCCGTTAGTTCGGAGCTGCGAAGGCTTGTTTTTTTGTTTATCGGACGATAGAAGTAAAGTCAAACGGCTTGCCGGTCAGATTATCGTCCCTGAAGGCGATGCTGTAACGCAGAACGCCGAGTGCGTCGCTTGGGGTTATGTGCTTGTCTGCGCCTACGTTGCCGATGAGCGTCAGCAGCTCGTCGAATTCGTCGAGGTCTATGCTTGTGCGAAGGATCATAAGCGCGTCGTTCGAGGTGATGTAGCTGTCGAGGTCAACGTCGCCGTAGATACCCTTCAGGCGGCGTTCATCTTTCTTGCCGCTGCCGTCTGTGTCGGATTCTCCGCGTTTCTTGCCGCCGTCCGGCTCATCAGGGGAGGAAGCACTGTCGGGTGTTTCGTTTCCGTCATTGCCGTTTCCGTCGGAGCCGCCCTGTTTGCCGTCGGTGCCGTTTCCGTCGGAGTCGCCCGGTTTGCCGTCATTGCTGCTGCCGTTGGAATCGCCCGGTTTGCCGTCATTGCCGCTGCCGTCGGAATCGCCCTGTTTGCCGTCGGTGCCGTTTCCGTCGGAGTCGCCCGGTTCCCACTCCGCGTACGCGATCCAGTCCTCGCCGCGCATGACGTGCCTGTCGCCGGGGCTGTAATACTTCTTCGATCCGTTGTATTCAAAGCGCCAGCGCGCAAAATGCGTGTCCTCCGGCGCAATAAAGCTGCATTCCGGGAACGTAACGTATATGCCGTCCTCGTCGTCCTGGTCTACCGTTATACTCTCCATCGTGCCGGCGGCTCCGTTTGCGTTGAACGCCACTGTGTATGCGGAACGAGCCGCAAGCGCCGTTTCAAATGGCATAAGCCCCAAAAGTATCGCGGCGGCTGCCATGCAGCTCAAAAGTTTTTTCTTACATTCACTATTATCACTCCTCGGTACAAGATGTATTGATAATGAGTTGTAACAAATTTAGTAATAAAATTACAAACTGTAATGACTATAACACATTTGTGTTTCAATTATGCCGGAGAATTATTTTTAAAATTCATGATATTTTTTCTGCGCATATAATTATCAAAATTATTCTTCCGGATATGAATAATTGAAAGAATTTGCTCATTAGTGAAATTCTCTGAGCGAATTATGGAGAAAAAATCAAGGCTTTTGAACAATTTTGCTCACTTTTGCTTGACTTTGCTCAAATGTGTGTTATAATAGGTTTATAGAGTTATTTGACTGGGGCGAGGTGAGTTTATGCTTACTCAGGAACGGTATAAAAATATTCTCGATTTTCTTGACGAGCGCGATGCGGCTACTGTCTCGCAGCTCGCTGAGCTGATCGGTACGTCGGAGTCCACGATACGGCGTGACCTAACAGCGCTCGACAGGGACGGAAGGCTCCGCAAGGTATACGGAGGCGCTACGGCGATAACGCGGACGGAGGGCGCTCTCGAGGACGAGGTGAACGTCCGCGACGTTCAGATGGCGCAGGAGAAGGAGCTGATCGCCGAATACGCGGCAGGGCTGATAAACAACGACGATTTCATCTATATAGACTCGGGCACTACGACGGCGCGCTTCATCGACCACATCGGAAGTACGAAGGCGACGTTCGTCACAAACGGCGTGATCCACGCGCAGAAGCTGCTCTCGAAGGGGCTTCGGGCGTATATGATAGGCGGCAGGATCAAGACGGTGACGGCTTCCGTCGTCGGCGCGGAGGGCATCAGGAACCTGCTGAAATTCAACTTCACGAAATCGTTCCTCGGAACGAACGGGATCGACATCACTGCCGGCTTCACAACGCCGGACAGCGAGGAGGCGATGATGAAGTCTCGCGCGATCGAAAAGAGCTTCGCCGTCTTCGTCCTCGCTGATCACAGCAAATTCAGAAAGGTATATCCCGTGACGTTTGCGGAGCTGAAAAAGTGCTGCATCGTTACGGATAAGCTCCCTTACGGGGGATTTTCGGACAAGACGATCATCAGGGAGGTGACGAAATGATCTTCACGCTGACGCTCAACCCCTCGATAGACTATGTAGTGCATCTCGACAGGTTTGAAAGCGGCATCACCAACCGCACGACCGGCGAGGAGTATTATATCGGAGGGAAGGGCTTAAATGTATCGTTCATGCTTGCGGAGCTTGGCATAGAAAGCACCGCATTCGGATTTACGGCAGGCTTCACAGGAGCCGCGATCGCCGGCGGCATTTTAGGCAAGGGTATCCGCTCCGACTTTATCCGCCTCCAAAATGGCCTTTCGAGGATCAACATCAAGATCAAGGCAGAGCAGGAGAGCGAGATCAACTGCCAGGGACCGGATATTTCCGAGAGCGAGTTCATACAGCTCCTGCGCAAGGTGGAGGCTATTAAGGACGGTGATACGATCGTCCTCGCAGGAAGCATTCCGAAGACGATGTCGGACGACACATACGTCCGCATTCTCAAGCACCTCGGCGGCAAGGACGTGAGGATCGTCGTGGACGCGACGAAGAAGCTGCTCATGAACTGCCTGCCCTACCGCCCCTTCCTTATCAAGCCGAACAGGCAGGAGCTTTCAGAGATGTTCAAAACGACGGTCGAAACGGCGGAGCAGACAGAGACCTGTGCGCGTGAGCTGATGAAGATGGGCGCGCGAAACGTGATCGTCTCGCTCGGAGGGCAGGGCGCCGTGCTCTTCGCCGAGGACGGCAAAACGTACCGCACCGGCGTGCTTAAAGAGAAGGTCGTAAGCACTGTCGGCTCCGGAGACTCAATGGTAGCCGGTTTTATCGCCGGATACGAGCAGAAAAAGGACTATGGCTACGCGCTGAAGCTCGGCACAGCCTGCGGCAACGCCACCGCCTTCTCAGCCGGCATCGCCAAAAAGGAGAAGGTCATGGAGGTGCTGGAGAAGATCACAGTAACCGAGAAAAACAATTAAAGATTTTAAATGCAGAGTGAAGAATTTCGGAACGCTTCCGCAGCTTTTCATTTTGGATTTTATCAGTACGACACTATATATTCCATACTAAAAAGGGGGTACGATCATGAGAATCACAGATCTTTTAAAGAAGCAGTCCGTCAAGATCGGCGTGTCCGTCAAGGACAAGGGCGAGGCGATCGAGAAGCTCGTTTCGCTGCACGACAAGTGCGGCAATTTGAAGGACAGAGCCGCGTTCAAGGAGGGAATCCTCAAGCGCGAGGAGATGGGCACAACGGCTATCGGAATGGAGATCGCTATTCCGCACGCCAAGAGTGAGGCTGTCAAGGCTCCGGCGCTCGCCGCGATAACGGTACCCGACGGCGTGGATTACGGCTCGCCCGACGGAGAACCGTGCAAGCTGGTGTTCATGATCGCTGCCACTACCGACGGCGACGTTCACCTTGAGGTGCTCGCGAGAATGATGCAGATGCTCATGGATATGGACTTCACGGCGAAGCTGAAAGCCGCGAAGAACGCCGAAGAATTCCTCAGGCTGATCGATGAGAAGGAAACGGAAAAGTTCCCGGAGGAAGCGAAGAAGGACGAAAAGAAGGACGAGAAGAAGGAAGACAAAAAGGACGCGAAGAAGCCCGAGGGCGGCAAGGACGGGCGGATAAGAGTTCTCGCCGTTACGGCCTGTCCAACCGGCATCGCTCACACGTATATGGCGGCTGAGGCGCTCAACAAGGCTGCCGAGGGTATGGGCGTCACGATCAAGGTCGAGACGAACGGCTCCGGCGGCGCGAAAAACGTCCTTACGGCAAAGGAGATCGCCGATTGCGACGGGATCATTATAGCTGCGGACAAGAGCGTCGAAACGGCGCGCTTCGACGGCAGACCGGTCTACTCCACAAAGGTTGCAGACGGTATCCACAAGCCGGAGGAGCTTATCAATAAGATCATCAACAAGGAAGCACCCGTGTTCCACTCCGACAAGAAAGCGGAGGCGGTATCCTCCGACGGCGGCGAGAGTTTGGGCAGAAGGCTCTACAAGCACCTGATGAACGGCGTATCGCATATGCTGCCGTTCGTCGTCGCAGGCGGCATATTTATCGCGGTGGCGTTCCTGATCGACACAGCGAGCGGCGTTGACGCTGCAGGCAACAGTGCCTTCGGCACCGTCAATCCCGTTGCCGCATGGTTCAAGACGATAGGCGGCTGCGCCTTCAACTTCATGCTGCCGCTGCTGGCAGGCTTTATCGCGATGTCGATCGCAGACCGTCCCGGTCTTCTTGTCGGTATCGTAGGCGGTCTGCTCGCCTCGAACGGCGCGACGTTCGCCGATCCGGGCGCAGCTTCAACTGTGCCGTCGGGTTTCCTCGGCGCACTGCTCGCCGGCTTCCTCGCAGGCTTGCTGATGAAGCTCTTTGAGAAGCTCTGCGACAATCTGCCCCACGCGCTCGAAGGCATCAAGCCGGTGCTGATCTATCCGCTCGCAGGTCTAGGCATCGTCGGCGTTATGATGTGCGCCGTCAATCCGATCATGGCTGTTATCAACACCGGACTCAACAACGGTCTCACATGGCTTTCCGACCACAACCTCGGCATACTTCTCGGCTGCATACTCGGTGCGATGATGTCCATCGACATGGGCGGCCCGTTCAACAAGGCGGCTTACGTTTTCGGCACCGGTATGCTCACAACGGCGGCTACGACTTCCGATCCAGCGGTACAGACAGTCTGCTACCAGGTAATGGCTTCCGTCATGATCGGCGGCATGGTTCCACCGATCGCGATCGCCCTTTCAACGACGATCTTCGGCAAATTCTGGAGTGCAGATGAGCGCAAGAACGGCGTTGTAAACTTCATAATGGGGCTTTCGTTCATTACTGAGGGCGCGATCCCGTACGCGGCTTCGTATCCGCTAAAGGTCATTCCGTCGTGTGCGCTCGGCGCAGCGACAGCAGGCGCTCTCTCGTGGGCGTTCGGCTGCACGCTCATGGCTCCTCACGGAGGAATATTCGTCGTCGCGACGATCGGCAATCCGCTGCTCTACCTGCTCGCGCTGCTCATCGGCTCGGCTGTGGGTGCGCTGCTGCTGACGTTCCTTAAAAGCCTGGACTTCAAAAAGGACGCGAAAAAGTGATCCTTTGAAAATTATCAAGTATTTACAATATTATTGATCCCCCAATTAATTCTTGAAACAATTTACAGCACAATTTCACAAAATCAGCATAAAGCCTAACTTTCTTACATTTTGTCTCTGGAAAAATTCATCCCGAACGCGCAGGGCTTCCACATGAGACCTGCATCTGTATTCGCTTCCGCAATGGGTAAGTACCCCTGCGCCGTTTCGATCATGCACAACGGCAATACGATCAACGCAAAGAGCACGCTCAACCTGATTGCTGCCTGCCTGAAGTGCGGCACGGAGATCGAGCTTGTATGCGACGGCGACAAGGAGAACGAGGCCCTTGCCGAGGGCGCAAAGATGATCGAGGACGGCTTCGGCGAGTAATGACCGCAAATGAAGGGTGAAAGCCGCGGGAGCGCTCCGCAATGCTGTCAGGCGCGCTTCCGCAGCTTTCAGTTTTATCCGTTTACATGGAAACTGCAAAAATGGGGGTGACCTTATGATAAAGGGCATAGGCGTGTCCGCCGGCGTAGGTATCGGCAGGATACTGCTTGTTGAGGAGCATTCGCTCGAATACACGCCGCACGAGGTGAAGGACACCGAGGCGGAGCAGGCCCGTTTCAACGGCGCTGTTGAGACGTTCTGCAGGAATACGGAGGCTCAGGCGGAGGCGCTGAAAGCGTCCGCGGGAGCGAAGGAGGCTGAGATCATGCTCGGCCACATCAGCATCGTTCAGGATCCGTACCTGATCGGTGAGGTGGAGAAGAAGATTGCCGGCGGAACGTGCGCGGAGGCGGCATTTGAAGAGATGTGCGATATGTTTATCCAGGTGTTCTCCGCGTCCGGCGACGATATGACGATGCAGAGAGCGGCAGACGTCCGCGACGTCAAGGCAGGCGTGCTAGGCCTACTGCTCGGAGTGAGCGACGTCAAGCTCTCCGACGCGCCGCCCTCGACGATACTCTGCGCGAAGGAGCTTACTCCCTCGATGATCGCGGAGATAAAGAAGGAGAATATCGTCGGGATAATCACCGAGACGGGCAGCACGACGTCTCACAGCGCGATACTTGCGCGCGTGCTTGAGATCCCCGCCGTAATGAGCGTTCCCGATATCATGAGCTGCGCGAAGAACACGCAGGAGGCGATCGTGGACGGCGGCGACGGCTGCGTTATCCTTGCGCCCGATGACGTACAGCTCGGCGAATACACGAGGAAGCGCGAGCGCCTTCTTGAGGAGCGCCGCGAGCTTGAAAAATACCGCGGCAGACCGACTCAGTCCGCCGACGGAACGGTCTACGAGCTTGTGTGCAATATCGGAAAGCCGCAGGACGCCGCAAAGGCGCTCGAATTCGACGGCGAGGGCGTTGGCCTTTTCAGAACGGAATTCCTGTTTATGGACAAGACGTCCGTACCTACGGAGGAGGAGCAGTTCACTGAGTACAAGAAGGCTGCCGTTATCCTCAAGGGCAGGCCGCTTATCATCAGAACGCTCGATATAGGCGGCGACAAGGATATACCGTACCTCGGGCTTGCGAAGGAGGAGAACCCGTTCATGGGCTTCCGCGCGATCCGCTACTGCCTGAAAAACCGCGAGCTTTTCAGAACACAGCTTCGGGCAATACTCCGCGCGAGCGCCTTCGGCAATGTGAGCATCATGTTCCCGCTGATAACGTGCGTTGACGAGGTGCGCGAGGGCAAGGCGCTTGTTGAGGAGCTTAAATCGGAGCTTCGCGCCGAGGGTACGCAGTTTGATGAGAATATCAAGGTCGGCATAATGACCGAGACGGCTGCGTCGGGCATCATCGCGGATCTTCTCGCGAAGGAGTGCGACTTTTTCAGTATCGGCACGAACGATCTCACCGGCTACACGATGGCGGCAGACCGCGGCAACAGCGACGTATCGTACCTCTACTCTGCTCTCCAGCCGAGCGTCCTTCGTATGATCCGCTCGATCATACGGGCAGGCAGAGAGTGCGGCATACCCGTCGGTATGTGCGGCGAGGCGGCTGCCGATCCGATGATGATACCGCTGCTGATCTCGTTCGGACTCACGGAATTCAGCGTATCGGCGCCGAGCGTCCTGCGCGTCCGCAAGAGCATATCCTGCTGGACGAAGGAACGCGCCGACGAGGTTGCCGAGAAGGTGATGTCGCTTTCCACACAGAGCGAGGTGCGCGACTACCTCAAAACAGTCGTATGACCGCGTCACGCGGACAAATATCATTAACTGAATCGGGGAGAGCCGGAGCCTTCATTAACGAGGACTCCGGCTCTCTCCTGCGCGCGTTAAAGCGGATCGAGAATGAAGAAGCTCAGGGGCGGTTTATCGGGATCCTGTATAACCATTGCTAACGAGTAAAACTGGTGCGGCTCGCTGTTGATCTGCGGTAATAAAAATGTTGCGTTTTAGCGGCGGTTGGTGTATAATAAAAAGGTATAGTTATTTATCCTTTTCTTACGGAGGGGTAGTATGAAGAAAGCTATGAAGGCGGTCAGCTACGTGCTGGTCGCTTTGCTGGTCGTTACCCTCAGTGCGGCGGCGGTGATCTATATGCCGGAGATCCGGACGATGTCGTCGCTGAAGCCTATCGAAGGCACTAACCTCTATACGATGGAGTATTTCGCCGATTACCATTTCGACGACTTCCTTGAACAGGGCGCGGGCAGCAATATTGAATACTATAAATATGTAAACGGCGTTATCGACAATGCCGTGAGCATCGGACTTACGAAGGAAAACATGACGGACGCCTGTTCCGCATTTACGTTCAGGGACAGAGGCGGCAGAAGGTATATGGCGCGCAATTACGATTACCGCACGAACCCCGTGATGCTGCTCGTCACAAGCCCGGAGAATGCGTACAAGTCCATCTCCACCGTCAATCTCAACTGTCTTGGCTTCAACAGCGAGAATGCCCCGAAGCTGCTTGACATGAGGCTTTTCGGAGCGCCGTATTTTCCGACGGACGGCGTAAACGAGAAGGGCATCAGCGTGTCGCTTCTCCAGGTCAATTTCTCGCGAAAGCAGAAGGACGATTCAAAAACGACGATCGGCATATACGCCGCCGTTCGCCTTATCCTTGACCACGCCGACACGGTAGATAAGGCCGTTGAGCTGCTTGAGGGGTACAATATGTATTTCGATCAGGCGCTGATGGCGCACCTGTTCGTCGCGGACAGCAAGGGCAACAGCGAGCTTATCGAATTCGTGAACGGGCAGACGTACGTTATCGAGAATTTCGAGCCGTTCCAGATCGCTTCAAATTTCAACGACACAGAGGAGCATTTCGACTCCGAGGGCTACGTGAAGCCGCAGGAATACACGCGCTGGCTGCGAAATCCGGGCGGCGTAAGCCCTTACGACAGCGAGTACAGCGCGTATATCCGCTACGACTATATGCGCGACTCTCTCTACAATTCGAGCGGAATACTCTCGCTTGAGGACGCATTCGGTCTTCTTGAAAGCGTGGCGTCGCCGTCAAATCTGCAATACTCCGTCGTGTACAACATGACCGATCTGCAGGCGACCGTCATTACGGACAACGACTGGGAAAAGAAAACGACGGCGGCCTTGTCAAATGTAAGGAAATAGGTGGTACGATTGCCCGAAAATAAAAAAATCAGCCGGGTTCCGCTCGCGGTACTCGCCGCTTATACACTGCTGCTTTACGCCGCATGGACGGCATACCACGTTCTGCTGCAGCCGCGCATCGACGCAATACCGAACGAGCTGCTGTCGTCGCTGCTGGGAGACGGGCTTGTCAAGAATCTGCTGTGGACGCTGCCTGCGGCTGTGCTTATCAAAAAGTACGCGGGAGCGCTCGCCGTTTCCCCGCGCGAATTCCTCACATGGAAAAAGGGATACGCCGTATACCTTCTGATATTTCCCGCCTTTGCCGCGTACATCGCTCTCGGACTTTTCTCTCACAAGCAGCCGCCGGCGTTTACGATAACTGTTTCAGAGGCGGTGACGGTGATCTTCGTCGGCGTGACGGAGGAGCTTGTTTTCAGAGGGTGGCTGCTGAACGCCTCCGCGAAATACATACCCGAAAAAGCCCGGACGGAGAGCGGCGAGGAAACGATCCCTTGGGGAGAATACGCCGTGATCGCGGTGAACGCCGTGCTCTTTCTGCTCGTTCACTTTCCGCGCTGGATCATGACGGGGCAATTCGCCGCGAACTTCGCGTCGCTGGGATTCCTGTCGATCATCATGCTGAGCGTGGTTTTCTCCCTTGTATTCCTGCGCACAAAAAACCTGCTTCTTCCGATTATACTCCATATGTTCTGGGATTTCCTTGTGTTTTTTCTATATTAACGAAATTAATGAATAAATAAAGGGCAGCTCTAAAAACCTTCTGCGGCACATCTGAACGACAATAGGTTTTTAGAGCTGCCCTAAAAAAATTTCGGAACGGTGTCGAGCCTTCCGAAATTTTTGTTTTTATGCTATTTGTTGACCTTGCTTCTCTTCGGCAGATGCACTATCACGTGGATAATGTCTTCGTCCATCTCTACGTAAACAACGCCCTTGTACGATTCGGTGATGCGCTGGACGGTGCTGAGACCAAGCCCCTCGTGGTTCTTTTTGCCGGAGTAGCTGTATTCAAACATACGCGAAAGCTCCTCCGCGCTGCCGGCGAATTTGTTGGAGACGTCGATCACGGCGGAGTCGGCGGTGTCGTGCATTTTGACGACGATCCCGTATTCGCGGTCGGTCTGCGCGGCGACGGCGTCGATCGCGTTCTGGAGAAGGTTGCCGAGTATCCTGTTTATCTCGTACCCCTCCGGCGCCAGTCCGCGCAGATTCGTCGTGATATCGAACTTCATTCTGATCCCGTTGCTCTCGGCGTCGGAGCGGTAGGCGTAGAGCATAGCGCTGATCGACGTGTCGTGGATCGGGAGCACCTCGTTGACGTATTCCGTCTCTGCAACCATCTTCTTGACGTAGGCGCGGCACTCGTCATACTTATGAGCTTCAAGCAGACCGTTTACGGCGTGGAGGTGGAGATTAAAGTCGTGGCGCTGTGCGCGGATCATCTTGATGAACGATTTCAGCTCCTTCTGGTGCTGCTTTTCCTGCTCGGAGATGTCGGAGAGAATGTAGTACTCAACGAGCATTTTGAGCATGATAAAGCTGATGAAGATGTACACGAGCGAGAAGAAGAACTCGAAGCCGATGTACAGCATCTGGTTTTCCGACGGGCTGATGAAGTTCGTGGACATATAGATGCCGAAGACGATAACGACGGTGAGCACCATCAGAAACGAGAATATCATTATCCTGTTGTACTTCATTCGCGGATCCTCGTGGGCGAAGAAATCGCGCATCCACGAGCTGCTGAAAAACGACACCTTCTTGATTATGACGATCGCAAACGCTGCCGCGATTATCAGAAGGTACACGAGCATGTAAATGAGCATCGTGTAGTCGCTCTCGACTTTATCTATCGTTCGCAGACCGATAAACCGCAGGTAGATGTAGTAGTTCAGGACGAGCGTCGTACTCATCGCGAACGTGAGCATTTTCTCAAACGTGCGCTTCCTGTCGAAAAGTATCCGCCCGAGCGTCCACACGACGAGCAGGGCGATGAGCGTGATATCGGTAAAACGTCCGTTCGTAAACAACCATACGCCGCCGCCGATCAATACGAACGCGGCGATCGCGATCATCTCTCCGAGCTTCAGCCGCGTGTTGAGCCAGAGCATCAGGCTCATGATAACGCCGACAGTAAGGCCGAAAACGAGAGACACAAGAAACTGCAGCAAGTAGATCACCCTTCCTTTTTCAGATAAATAATCATTGTCGCCGTATTCACCGCAGAGCTTCCGCGAGCGTCATCATCACGGGAATCGTGACGATAGAGGAGAATGTTCCGAAGAGAACGAGGTTCGCGGCGGTCTCCTGCCCCTCGCCGATCATCTCGGAGTAGTTGAGAACTACGCTTGCGATCGGGCAGCAGCAGATTATGTAAAACGTGAGCTTCATATTCAGCTCGATCGGCAGGAAAAATACGGCGATGAAGCCGAGCAGCGGCATTACAAACTGCTTTAGAAAGAGCACGAAGTAATTGAGCTTGCTCGTCACGACCTTCGACAGCGGTACGCACGCGAGCCGCATTCCCATGATGAGCATACATAGCGGCGTTGTCATTTTTCCGAGGAGAAATATCGCGTCGCCGAAGACGTTGCCGCCGATGTACGTGTGCGTGAAGAAAAGCGGCAGAGCGACGTAGAGCGCGATCATAGAGGGGTTGAGAAAAAAGTTGCGCGGCTTTATGTACTTTTTGTCGTTCGCAATGACAGCCGAGGCGATCGTCCAGCCGAGGAGGTTCATCGAGATGCTGTACACCGCCGAAAAAACGACGGCTGTCGGGTACTCCGGCAAAAGGTGCTCCAGCAGCGGCACACCCATAAACGCGCAGTTGCCAAATGTTCCGGCGATCGTTGCAATGCGGTAGCGCACGTTTTTGTACCGCTTGCGGAACAGAAGGTAATATGTGCCGAGCAGAAGCGCCTGCATCACGACGGCCATCGCGAAAAAGATCAGCATATTCCTGAAAAGCTGCGGCGTATACGTTACCTTCTGGAAAGAATACACGACGAGGCACGACTGGCAGACGTACATCAGCACCGTGGCAAACGCCGAAATGCTCTCAGGCTTGATCTTACCGCTCTTCACAAGAGCATATCCCGGCGCGCTGTAAAGCAGCATCACGCCGACTGTGACGACGGTTACTGTAAATTCCATGTTTTTCAATCCGTTTCTGAGTCAGATTTTTTCCGGGCTGCTACGAAAAAACCGCCCCGAAAACCGGGACGGTCGTTTTTTCGCTATTCGCAATTAGCCGGCTGCGTTGAGCTTCTTTACAAGAGCAGACTTCTTTCTAGCTGCATTGTTCTTGTGGATAAGACCTTTTGCTGCAGCCTGGTCGATCTTCTTGATCGCAACCTTAACTGCTTCCGACTTTTCTGCTGCATTGCCATCAACTGCTGCGTTAGCCTTCTTGATCGCTGTCTTGAGGGCAGACTTCGTAGCCTTGTTTCTTGCTGTTTTAGCCGCAATAACCTTAACGCGCTTCTTAGCGGATTTAATGTTGGGCACTGCAAACACCTCCTTTAATAATCTCATTCACTCAATATGATATCATTAATCGGAGGAAAAATCAAGAGCTTTTCGTAATTTATTTATTTTAGGTGCAAATTCTGCAAGGTTTACTATGGTTTTGCCAAAATCTCACAAAAAAATTATACAAATTTAATGCCGTATTGTTCGAGCGTTTCCTTGATCTCGGCGTGCTTCGAGCGGCTGAGAGGTATTTCCTCGTAGCACTCCCTGAGCATTATGGAATACGTCTTGCCGAACTCGTTGCTTTTGACGTAGCGGATCTTTTTGATCGGCACGATAAACGACTGGTGGCAGCGGAAAAAGTTGTGCGGAGAGAGGATCTCCTCAAGCTGCGTGAGGTTATATTTCGCGACGAAGGATTTTCCGGAGTTTGTGTGGATATACACCTTGCGCGCCTTCTTCTCGATGTAGAGGATGCTCTCGACCTCGATGATGCGGTAGCCGCCCTCGATGTTGATACCGATCTTCTTGCTCTTTCGCTGAACATTCTTCGCCTCGGAATTCCGGTCGGCGTCAGCACGCAGCTTCTTTTGCGCGCGCTCAATAGCTCTCTGTATGCGCGCCTCGTTGATCGGCTTCGTCACGAAATCCACCGGCTCGAAGTCGTAGCAGTCGGCGGCGAAATATGCGTGGCCTGTGCAGAAGATGATTTCGATCTTCGGGTATTTCTTTTTGACGATCGACGCGACGTTCATGCCGTTGTTGTACGGCATCTCGATATCAAGAATGAGAAGCTCCGCCCCGAGGTCGGGCAGGCGCGACATCAGTTCAGGGCTGTTGTCGATATATTCCGTGACCTCAACGGCGGGAAACTTTTTGAGTATCGCCATCGTCGCGGCAGCGGACGTGTGGTCGTCGTCCACAACGACTGTCTTTATAGGTTCGGCAGCCATGATAATGCCTCCTTCCGTCAAAGCGGCCGAAGCCGCCGGCAAAAAAATACAATTCCCTTTGTATATCTTAACACAGGAAAGAGGCGATATAGTTCCTTAAAAGAACTATATCGCCGAATAAAGCGAACCTCATTTTTTCTTGCTCTTGCGCCGTTTTTTCTTGATAATCTTCCCTTGTCGCCTTATCATCAGCATAATGTCGATAAGACCGACGATCGTGAGCAGCAGAGGAATGCCGACGATGATAATTCCGGCGGCGGAGCCGAGCTTGTCGGGCGTCGTGTTCATAACGAAGCAGGCGGCGTAGCCGAGGAGCGGTATCAGCGCCAGAAAATTTCCGACGGCGCAGACCGGCAGTGAAAAGAGGAGCGTGATTAACTCCAGGAGCGCAAGCGCGGGGCGGCGCTTCTCCATTTCCTCGAAAGACTCGCAAAAGCGCTCCGAGAGCGCCGACGCGGCGTCGAGAACCAGCTCCGCCGTAAACAGAATGCTGACGATCACAAAAACGATAAATACGTCAAGCCCGCCGCTTTTTATGTATTCGACCGTGTTGAGGACGGCGTACGTCATCATGACGAGCGCGATGATTATTCCGCCGGCGACGCGCAGCACCTTAACGGCAGTATTAGATTCAAGATCCATAAGCTCTCCTTCAATAAAAAATAAGTAAGGCAAGGCGTACGACGTTTTCGTACACCTTGCCGTGACGTTCACGCTGTCTGCGCTTTTCTCATCATGATCGTTTCCTTCGCGGCGCATATCTTGTCCGCCATACAGACGATCCACGCTTCCCTGCTCATCGGCGGTATCGGAACGAGCGGGAACATATGGTGGACGATAATGTCCTGCTCCTTCTTCGTCAGGGTGAAGTCCTCGCGCGCGTTCCTCAGCGCCGTATACGGGTGAGTAAAGCCGTGGACGTTGTGCCTGCCGTCGGGGTTGTCGTGCCAGTCGTAGAGAAAATAGTCGTGAAGCAGTGCGCCGCGCACGAGCGAGTCTGTATCCACGCGCAGCTTCATCGCTTTTGCGATGCGTACGCTTTCCTCGGCAACGGATATGCAGTGAGCATACACGCTCACCGAGCCGTGCTGGATAAATGTCTTCGTCATGCTGTAACGCGATTCAAGCTCCAGCTTGTCGGCTGCTTCCCTTACAAGCTGCGCGTCAGCGTCATTCTTTCCCATCATTACCGCCTCCCTTCGTGCTTTGATTATAGTATATCGCAAAACAGTTTAAATTTCAATAACAAAAGTAAACTTTTTGTGGCGGCTTCTTTTACGGTTTGTAAAAAAAGGTAAAACATTTATCAAAGTCTATTTACAAGCGGAAAATGTCGTATATAATAGAATTTGCGGGGATCACCCGAAGACTCAAAAACGGAGCGTAACAATGATAAACAAAATCATTACTATGATAGCGGCGGCCGCGATGGTCACTGCGGCAGGCGGCGCTGTATACGCCGACTCGTGCGGTGTTTTCCGGCGCGACAACGACGCCGCGAAGGCTGTCGTAGACAAATACATGGAAGCCGTGATGAAGAGCTACCGGGGCGACGACGTTTCGTTCCGCGGAATCGTCAAGGAAGGCTGCGATTTCTGGTATTACAACGAATACAACAACGAGCTGATCGGCAGCATAAGCCGCTGCGCCGGTCTTGCCGACGAGGCGGACTACACCGTTGATTACAGCGGTCTTACGTACTCCGGCAGCAGCTACACCGTCACTGCCGACGTGACGCAGCACATCAAGTACCGCGGCATGGACGAGCCTATCGACCGCACGACGCGCCACACCTTCACCGTGGCACAGGACGGCTGCGAGATGTACATCGTCTCCGACGACGCAGGAGGGGCAGGGAATCTGCTCACGATCTCGGATATCCTGTGAGCGAATGCGGAGCCGGGCAGGCTTCGGTTAGAAAATGAATATTGATCGGATCTTGAAGATTTCCTTAAAATGGACTCCGGCAGGTATCGGCATCGGCGCACAGTGTGCTCCCGACCGATATCTGCCGGAGATCTTTTATTCTTTTAAACAAAGAGCGTTTCCGCGTAGCGCACCGTTTCCATCGCGTCACGGGCGTATTTGTCGGCGCCGATCATGTCGGCGTATTCCTGAGTCAGGACGGCGCCGCCGACTACGACCTTCGCCTTGGAGCCGCTTTCACGCAGCAGGCGGATCGTCTCCTGCATTGCCGGAACGGTCGTCGTCATGAGGGCGCTGAGTCCGACGAGCCTGATGTCGTTTTCAAGGGCGCAGTCGCGTATCGTCTCGGGCGGCACGTCCTTGCCGAGGTCGATCACGTCGTAGCCGTAGTTTGCAAGTAGCACCTTCACAATGTTCTTGCCGATGTCGTGAATGTCGCCCTTGACGGTCGCGAGGATCACCTTGCCCTTGCTTGCCTTGTTATCCGAGGAGAGCGCCTCGCGCACCGCCTCAAACGCCGCCTTCGCCGCGTCCGCGCTCATCAGAAGCTGAGGCAGAAATACCGTGTTCTGCTCGAAGCCCTTGCCGACCTTGTCGAGCGCCGGAATGATCTGCTCATTTATCACAGTGAGCGGATCGCGCTCGCGCACGAGCGCCGCCGCCGCATTTTTCGCCTGCTCGGAAAGCCCCTTGATGATCGCGCGCGTGAGCGGATCGTCGCCGGAGGCGGAGTCCTGCGCGCCGCCCGAGGGCTTCGCGGCTGCCGTTCCGACGGTCACGTTCGACGCGAATTCGATGTAGTCGCGGCAGCTTTCGTCCATGCCGCGCAGCGCCTTGAAGCAGCGGTACGTCTTCATCATCTCAAACGAGAACGGGTTCATGATCGCGCAGTCGAGACCTGTCTGGAGCGCGAGAGCGTAGAACGTGGAGGTGATGAAGTCGCGGTTCGGCAGCCCGAACGAGATGTTCGACACGCCGAGGCTTGTGTGTACGCCGAGGCGCGATTCTATCAGCCTTATGCTTTCAAGCGTGACGTTCGCGCTGTTTGTGTCGCTCGAGATCGTCATAGCGAGCGGATCTACGATTATATCGCAGCGGTCGATGCCGTATTTTTCCGCTTCCCTTACGATCGTTTCCGCGATCTCGCAGCGCCCCTGCGCCGTTTCGGGTATGCCGTCGGGGCCGATCGTAAGCGCGATAACTGCGCCGCCGTACTTTCTGACGAGAGGGAAGATCGCGCTCATGCTCTCCGGCTTGCCGTTTACCGAGTTTACGAGCGGCTTGCCGTTGTACACGCGCATTGCGCTCTCCATCGCCTTCGGATCGACCGTGTCGAGCTGGAGCGGAAGGTCGCTCACCGCCTGAAGCTCGCTCACGACGCGCACCATCATCGCCTCCTCGTCGATCTCCGGAAGGCCGACGTTTACGTCGAGGATATCGGCTCCTGCGTCCTGCTGCGCCACGCCCTCGCCGAGGATATATTCGAGGTCGTTGTTTCTGAGAGCTTCCTTAAAGCGCTTCTTGCCCGTGGGGTTGATCCTTTCGCCGATAAGCACCGGCGCGCCGCCGATATCTACGGCATGAGTGTACGACGATACGACGGTGAGACGTTTCTTTTCCGGCAGCGTAAAGGGCATATCCCTCGTTTTCTCGACCGTTCTGCGGATAAACTCCGGCGTCGTGCCGCAGCAGCCGCCGACGATCGTAGCCCCGGCGGCGACGATCTCCCTCATAAGCTCGGAGAATTCCTCCGCGTCAACGTCGTAGACCGTTTTTCCGTCCACGCTCTTCGGCAGCCCCGCGTTCGGGTTGACGATCACAGGAACGCTCGCCCTCTCAACGAGCTTCGGGACGATACCTGCCATCTGGCGCGGACCGAGCGAGCAGTTCATTCCTATCGCGTCGGCGCCCAGCCCCTCAAGCATCGCCGCCATTGTAGCAGGATCTGCGCCCGTCATCAGCTTTGCGTGCTCGTCGTAAACGCACGTCACGAAGACGGGAAGCGTGCTGTTTTCCTTCGCCGCAAGCACGGCAGCCTTCGCCTCGTAGGAGTCGTTCATCGTCTCGATGATGATGAGGTCGGCGCCGCAGCGCTGCGCGATACGCACGCTCTGCGCGAACACCTCCACGGCGTCCTCAAAGGCGAGGTCGCCGAGCGGCTTGAGCATTCTCCCGAGCGGCCCCATGTCGAAGGCGACAAACCTATCGCCGCCCGCCTCGCTGACAGCCTCCTTTGCAAGCCTTACGCCTGCCTCTATGATCTCTTCGAGGTTGCTGAATTTGAGGCTGTTTGCGCCGAAGGTGTTTGTGGAGATGATATCGCTGCCGCTTTCAAGGTAGCGGCGGTGTATCGAGCGGATAACGTCGGGGTGTTCAATGTTCCAAAGCTCCGGCAGCTCGCCGGGCTTCAGCCCCTCATCCTGAAGCAGCGTTCCCATACCGCCGTCGAAATACGTTATCGAGGAGTGTATCTTTTGAAGGACGTTCATTTTTGCAGACCTCACATTTCATATTTGTTGCCTTAAATAATTACTTCCCGTCTTCGCGGAAGGCGCACGTTTTGCTGCCGCAGAAGGCGCATTTGCCGGAGCAGGTTTTGTTTTCCGCACCTATCCCGATCACCGCCGTGACGGACTTCGTCGGAGTCATGAGAAGGGAGTCGGAGAGCGTGATGCCGAGCCGCCTGTTCATGTCGAGGCAGCGCATAAAGTCGATCTGATGGGAGAGAGCAAAGTCTCCGTAGCCGGGGCTGAACCGCGAGCAGTGGGGGGATCCCCCGGTAACGCGCTTTTCGGCGGCGTCGCACCAGCTTTCGGCGGCGGACGAGCCCAGCGCGTCGATCACTACGCTTTTCGCAGGCTTTAAGCGTCCGTATTTCGCAATGAGTCTGTCTGCGCCGATGCCGATCGTTGCAGCGAAGAGTATCGCAGACGTACAGCCTTCCAGGTGCTTTGCGAGGTTCCTGCTTTCGATCGTTCCGAAGCCGAGGTCAACGCCGCGCTCCGTTATTTCAAGCGGAGCGTGAGCGAAGCAGCAGACGGGCTTTACAGCCGCGGCAAGCTCGCGCTCGCATTCGGCGATAAGGCGCAGCGTTTCGGCGTCGGGGGAGGCGCCTCTGTATCCCATATAGCGCAGTGCCTCGGCGCGTACGGGCGCTGCGTCCTCCGGCGTTCCGGAGATCAGTTTGACGGTAAATGCGTTCACGGCGCTCACCTTATAATGTAGGAAATGTTGTCCATGATCGCTTTTGCGACCTCGGGCTTGTTCATCGTGTAGACGTGGACGGAGTTCACGCCGTTTGCGTAGAGGTCGATGATCTGCGAAACCGCGAACGCGATGCCTGCCTGCTTCATCGCGAGGGGGTTGTCGCCGTAGCGGTCAACGATCCTGATAAAGCGCTGCGGAAGCGCGGAGCCGGAGATGTCGCGTATCCTTCTGAGCTGTGCGGCGTTTGTGACAGGCATTACTCCGGCGACGACGGGCACGTTGATGCCTGCCTCGCGGATACGGTAGAGAAAGTTGTAGAGTATATTGTTGTCGAAGAACATCTGCGTTGTGAGGAACTGGCAGCCCTTGTCTACCTTCTCCCTGAGATGTCGGATATCGTCGAACGACGTTGCGCTCTCCGGGTGAGATTCCGGGTAACACGCGCCGCCGATGCAGAAATCGCCGCGCTCCTTGATCTCGTCGATCAGTTCGCTCGCGTAATGGAAGCTGCAGCGGCTCCTGTCGAAGCCCTCGGGGATATCGCCGCGCAGCGCGAGGACATTCTCGATGCCCTTCTCCCTGAGGTTATCGACGACGCTGTCGATCTTTTCCTTGTCGGAGCTTACGCATGTAAGGTGCGCGAGCGTGGGCACGCCGTACTTGTTCTGGATATTCTCGGCGATGTCTGCCGTAAACTCGGACGTTCCGCCGCCTGCGCCGTAAGTCACACTCATGAAATCGGGCTTGAGCGCCGCGATCTCCTCTGTCGCCGTTCTGATCGAGGACAGCTTGTCGTCCGTCTTCGGCGGAAAGACCTCCATTGAGAGAGTCGGCTTTCCGCTCGTTATGATATCAATGATCTTCATCAAAATTCACCTCGTGTTGGTTGATCTACTTTATCATACCACAACGCCGGATCTTTTTCAACATTTTTCGGCGGCCAAGAGGACACAGGCAGCCCGGAACAGGATTTTCATTGCTTCGGCAATTATATGATCGTAAAAAATTTTCTTTCAATTTTTCAGGGAACCTTCCGGCTGCTCCTGCGATCAGGCTTGAATAGTACGGCAGCAGGGGGGAAGAAACCGCACACAAGGTTATGCAGGACTTCATCGGAAAACTGAAATGCGGAAGCACAGCAGGCTCCCGCATTGACATTTCTTTATATTCCGGTGCGTTCCCTCAGCATCGCTATCTCTGCCTTGTACCCGGGAAGGTCGTTCGGCGTTTCAAGAACGATCGGGAGCTTCGCTATCTCCGGACGGGAGATGAACGCGACGAGCGCGTCGAGACCGATATTGCCCTTTCCGATCAACTCATGGCGATCCTTGCGGCTGCCGAGCGTGTTTTTGCTGTCGTTGAGGTGGACGGCGCGCAGGCGGTCGAGACCGATCACCCGGTCGAATTCTGCGAGAACGCCGTCTGCGTCGTTTACGATGTCATAGCCGCCGTCGAAAATGTGGCACGTGTCGAGGCACACGCCGAGCTTTTCGCTGTGCTCAACGCGGTCGATGATCGCCTTCAGCTCCTCGAAGGTGTGCCCGATCTCGCTGCCCTTTCCGGCCATCGTTTCGAGCAGGACGATCGTCCTCTGCTGCGGCGTGATTATCGAATTGAGCAGCGAGACAATGTAGTCCGTTCCGATCTCCACACCCTGCTTGACGTGGCTGCCGGGGTGAAAATTGTAGTAAACGCTTCCGATATGCTCCAGCCGTGCGATGTCGTCGCTCATTATCATCGAGGCAAGCTCTCTGATGTGCTCGTCGGCGGAGCAGGCGTTCAGCGTATACGGCGCGTGCGCGACGATCGCTGAGCCGCCGTTCTCTGCCCAATACGCATTGAACGCCTCGCAGTCGGCTTCGTCAAGATCCTTGACCTTAAATCCTCGCGGGTTTCGCGTGAAGAACTGGAAGGTGTTTGCACCGATAGACACGGCCTCCTTCCCCATATTCAGATAGCCCTTTGACGCAGACAAATGACACCCAAGCGTGAGCATATTCATTCCTCCCGAGAATAAACTAAATTGATAATGCAAAATCTGTGAACTCTTCAAGCCGTTATGCCTTCGGAGCAGAGCGCCTGATCTGAACGGGCGCGAACCAGAAATTCTGCATTTTGTATTTAACTTTTAAAGAACGCGGCAAATGCGCGGTACGCCATGTATACGTCCACCTTCGAGACGACCTCGAACGGCGCGTGCATCGACAGCACCGGAACGCCGAGATCGACTACGTCTACGTTGTGGTTCGCGACGAACTTCGCGATCGTTCCGCCGCCGCCGCCGTCAACCTTGCCAAGCTCGCCCGTCTGCCAGAGAATGCCGTTGTCCTCGAGCATTCTGCGGATCTTGCCCATGTACTCGGCGGACGCGTCGCTCGTGTCGTACTTTCCGCCAGCGCCGGTGTATTTCGTGATGATTACGCCGCCGTTTAAGTAGCTCGAATTTCTCTCCTCAAACGCACTTGCGAAGGTCGGATCGTAAGCCGCGTTTACGTCGGCTGACAGGCAGGTCGATTTTGCCATTACGTGGCGGAAAGCCATACCGTCGGCCTCGGCGAGATCCTCGATAAAGCTGTTGAGGAAGCTCGATTGCATTCCGGTGTTGCCCTCGGAGCCAATCTCCTCCTTGTCGCAGAGGAACGTGATGCAGGTGCTCTCGGGCGCCTCCGCTTCAAGAGCGGCGATAACGCCGGGGTACGCGCAGACCTTATCGTCGTGACCGTACGCGCCGACGAGCGATCTGTCAAAGCCGATATCGCGCGGCTGGAAGGCAGGTACGAGGTCAAGCTCCGCCGAGAGGAAATCGGACTCTATGATCCCGTACTTCTCAAAGAGAATATTGAGAATATTGAGCTTTACCTGCTCGCTCTCCTTGTCGGAATTGAACGGGCGGCTGCCGATCAGAACATTGAGATTCTCGCCCTCGATCGCCTTGCCCATAGGCTTCGACGCCTGCTCGCGGTCGAGGTGCGGCAGAAGGTCGGATACGACGAAGCACGGCTCGTCCGGCTCCTCGCCGAGGCATACGTCAACGCATTCGCCGTCGAGGCGGACGATCCTTCCGTGGAGCGCAAGCGGTATTGCCGTCCACTGGTATTTTTTGATGCCGCCGTAGTAATGCGTCTTAAAGAGCGCCAGGTCGCTCGCCTCGTAGAGCGGATTCGGCTTCAGGTCGAGGCGCGGTGAGTCGATATGCGCGATAACGAGGCGCACGCCGTTCTTTGTGCCGTTTTTGCCGATCACTGCAAGCCCGATGTTCTTGCCACGGTTCACGACGTATACCTTGTCGCCCGGCTGATACTGCCTGCCCTGCTCGTATTTGACGAATCCGCGTTCAAGCGCCATTTTCTCCGTCGTCCTTACTGCCTCGCGCTCGACCTTGCTCGTCTTCATAAACGTCTTGTAGCCCTCGCAGAATTCGTCTGCGAGCGAGATCGTCTCCTTATCGAGCGATAGCGCGCCGGACGGCTTTTTCGCAGCGAGCTTCTCTTTAAGCATCGCTGCTTCCGTTTTTTCCTTTTTTTCGATTTCGGACATATTGATTCTTCCTTTCACATATATCATTTACCGCACACCTGCGGTTTTGATGATAACATTATATCACAAAGCAAACGAAAAGTGAATAGACACTTTCGCGTTATTCGGTGGTGAAGGGCGGTTTCGTGTCATTGGATTAATAAGCAGCCGCTTTTATAAAACACTATTCCAAACCTATTGCAGCGGCGTTCGGACACCGAGTTGATAGCGTTGACCGTTAAATCAACGGTGCTGATGCTGCCCGGCCGTTATTTTTAGAACGCTCCGTTTCGGGCGATCACTCCACGCCGCGGTAATACAGCCCTCTTGTGAACGTGCCGGAGGGCTTTTCGGCGGCTCGGTATGCGTTCAGGACGCGGACGCATTCAAGCGGCGATTCGTCGGTGAAGCGGAGCGTAATAAAGTCCGCGCCGGGGAAATCGTCCGTTTTGTCGGAGAGCACGAGCGCGTCGCCGTTTAGAAGCTCGGTGCAGCCGCCGTCACACATCAGAGTGAACGTCTTGCCGCGGCGGTCGGTGATCGTGCTTCTGCCGCCGCACTTCTTGCAGCCGGCGCCGTTTTTGTTGGGGCAGTTTCGCATTATCATAAGCGGCAGGCGGCCGTAGCCGACGATACCTCGCCGGAATGTTCCGCCTATGCGGTTTATCTGCTTCGCCGTAAGCTCGAACGAAAGCTCTGCGTCCGTAAGCCCCATTTCTTCCAGAAACGCGAGCGACTGCGTGTTGAAGACGTTCAGCGAGAACGATCCGTGTACCCTCATTCCGAGCGATACGGCGAGAGCAGCCGTTCCGATATTGCCGCATAGGACGTCGAAAATGCCGGACTGAGAAAGCTCACGCAGCGCGCCTTCGACCTTCTCCTCTGCGCCGAACACAGCGCGCGGCACGCTTACTCCTACGCGAAAGCCCGATTCCTTCAGCCGGAGGATATCCTCCAAGGGCGAGAACAGCGGTACGAACAGAAGCTCACACGCCTTGAATTCCTCCGGGATATCGCAGCGGAGGAAGCTCGCCCGGAGAGCAGGCTCTCCGCTTCTGCGGTGCGGCGCCGCCTTCGGAACGGTGACGTCAGTGCGCTCACGCTTCGGCGGCTCGGAGAGAGCCTGCGTAAGTGCTTCGAGGGCTTCGCGGCGCATAGCGTTCAGCTCCGATGCAGGCAGAGTCAGCCCTTCTCCGACGGAGACCGCGATCTCTCCGGCGCTAAACGCCGTGCCGCCCGTTTTCATGAGACGGGCGCGCGCGTTTTCCTCCGAAAGAGCGACCTTCAAAGCGCGCTCCGGCTCTTTGCCGAGGACGCGGACAGAGCTTTCGCCGCTCTTGGCTTCAAGTTTTGCCGGCTCGCCCTCACGGAGAGTAAACGTAAAGCTCACGGTGCGGCTGCGCACCTCGTCCTTGTACGACGCGCGCAGCTCGGAAAGCAGCGCGGAGCTTGCGGAGGTGACGTCCTCCTTCCGGCGCGTCCCGAACATCGCGCGGCCGCGTCGAGCCGTGTAGTAGCCGTCGGTGAAGCCGCTTCGCGAGAAGACGGAGCGGAGCGCGGCGAGCTGATCCTCGTCCGCCTTGCCGCTGTCGGCAGCGCTCCTGCAGGCGGCGACTGCGGCGGCGACGTATTCCGGCCGCTTCATTCTGCCCTCGATCTTAGCACTTGTAACGCCGAGCCTTTGAAGCTCAGGCAGCGACGCGATAATGCAGTTGTCTTTAAGGCTCAGATCATGCCCCGTGCCGCCCTCAACGGAGAACGGCAGGCGGCACGGCTGCGCGCAGCGCCCTCTGTTGCCGCTTCGCCCTCCGAGCATCGCCGAGAGGTAGCACTGCCCCGAAACGCACATACACAGCGCCCCGTGGACGAAAACCTCCGTCTGCACCGGGCAGCTTTTTACGACCTCGGCTATCTCCCCACGGCTCATCTCGCGCGCGAGGACGACTCTGTCAAAGCCCTTTGAATACAGGAATTTTGCGCCGAACGGCGTATGCACCGTCAACTGCGTAGATGCGTGTAGCTCGGCGTCGGGGCACGCTTTTTTTATGAGCGCCGCAAGACCTAAGTCCTGCACGATGAACGCATCGACTCCGGCGAGGTACGCTCCGACGGCTGCTTCGAGCGCGCCGGGCAGCTCGTCGTCAGTGACGAGCGTATTGACGGCGGTATGCACCTTAACGCCGTGGAGGCGGCAGTATCGGACGGCGTATTTCAGCTCATCGTCGGAGAAGTTGCCGGCATAGGCGCGCGCGCTGAATCTGTCAAGTCCCAGATAAACGGCGTCCGCTCCCCGCCTCACCGCCGCTGTTAGAGCGTCCGGCGAACCGCAGGGAGCGAGAATTTCAATGGAATTATTCTTCATGGTAACACCAAATGAGTTTAAAAAATTTAAGAATGCAAAATTGCTGCGCGCTTTATCGGTTTACTGCTTCGCCGGGCGTGAAGCGATAAACCGATATAAAACAACGCGGAGCGTTTATTCATTTTGGATTGTTTATTTTAGTGAGGCCTTCGTTTTCCTTTTATTCGTCGTCAAACGCCTTCGACTCGAAGAAGCTCATTATATCCGCGGCAGCGTCGGCGCTTTCGGAGAAGGCGTCTGCTCCCCATGCGCCTTTTACGGGTGCGGAGGGCGCCTTACCTTCTTTTTTTTTGCCCTTTGCGTTTTTTTTACGGCCGAAAAGCGTCTCGCGCTCAGATAGCGTGCTCTTTACAGGCTCCTCTGCCTTCACCGGTTTCTCCTCGTTTACATTTGCGGCCGGCTCCTCCGGCTGCACTTCGAGGGCTGCAAACGGAGCTTCGGAAGCGCCGGAAAGACGTGCGCGCAGCTTCTCTACCTCGGCCTTGAGCTGCTCGTTCTCCTTCTCCGCTTCTTCAAGACGGCGGCGAGCCTCGCCCGTGTCCTTGAGGTAATCCTTGATCTGCCCTCTCATCGTGGTGCCGTCGCCGATCGCCTTCATATATCTGTCGCAGTAATCCATTGCGACGAACAGAGCGACCTCCGTCATGTTCCTCGTCGGCATATTGTCGGAGAGCGTCTTGATGTTGCGTTCAACTCTCTCCGCAACGCTTTCAATATATGACTTGTCGTCGTCGGACGTAAGCGTCAGGTTATAGTTCATGATACGTATGGTGTGCTTAGCCACATTGTTCACATCCCTTTAGCAGTTTTTTGTTTATTATAATCATTATACAACACAAAAGCGATAATTACAAGATTTTTAGCGAAAAAGATTTTTTTCCGGCGCAGCACGCTAAAAAAATGAAAAAACCATAAATAAGTCGTACTATTATGCAAAAATTTATATAAAACACCAAAAAAGACTATTGTTTTTTCTCGGACTATGTAGTATAATTTAATTAAACTTGCTTTTCTCCGCCAGAAGACCGCAGCTGGGTACGAATTTGGACGCGGAAAAACCGGACTCGTTTTCAGAGCCGGTGTACGCGCTGCCGGCGGATGCTTTGCCGCAGGCCGGAAAGGGCAGGCTTACGATCAACAGAGTAAAATAATGGGAGGCATTACCATGAATTACAACTTATCCGTACAAGAAGCAAAGGATCTTATCTCCGCAAAGCTGTCTCACAACATGGGCGTTGCGGCAAAGGACGCGACGGACGAGCATTTTTACAAGGCGACCGCGCTTGTGCTGCGCGACCTCATGGGCGCAGGCTACAAGGAGTTCAAGGACACGGCGCTTGGGCAGAAGAGAAAGATCGTTTACTACCTCTGCATGGAGTTCCTTCTCGGACGCTCCCTCAAGAATAATATTTGCAACCTCAATCTTGAGGAGACCTTCGGCAAGGCGCTGGAGAGCTTCGGCACAACGCTCGACAAGGTGTACGAGCAGGAGCCGGACGCAGGCCTCGGCAACGGCGGCCTCGGAAGACTCGCGGCGTGCTTCCTCGACGGTCTCGCTTCTCAGGGCTATTCCTCGATGGGCTACTCACTGCGCTACGAGATGGGCATTTTCCGCCAGAGCCTCGTAGACGGCTGGCAGACGGAGCTTCCCGACAACTGGCTCCCCGGCGGCAGCGTTTGGCTCCAGTCTCACCCCGACAAGGCTATCCCCGTAAACTTCAACGGCAGCGTTGAGGAAACGTGGGGCGACGGCAAGTGTACCGTAAGGCTCGTAAACCCCGTCACCGTCATGGCTATCCCGTACGATATGTACATTTCCGGCGCGGACGGCAGAGGCGTGAGCAGGCTTCGCCTGTGGGCTGCAAAGGCCGACACGATCGACATGAACCTCTTCAATGACGGTCAGTATATGCGCGCGATGGAGCAGAAGGCTATGGCAGGCGCGATCACTCAGGTCCTCTACCCGGGCGACAATCACTCCGAGGGCAAGAGCCTGCGTCTCAATCAGCAGTATTTCCTCGTCTCCGCGACGATACAGGATATCGTAAGGCGCCACATTCTTTACAACGACACCAACATGAAGACGCTGCCCGACTGGATAACGATCCATATGAACGACACGCACCCCGTTCTCGCCGTTCCCGAGCTTATGCGTATAATCATGGACGACTACGGCTACGGCTGGGACGACGCATGGGATATCGTATCGAAGACTATCGCGTACACGAACCACACCGTAATGCGCGAGGCGCTTGAGTGCTGGGGTGAGGATATGTTCCGCACGAAGCTGCCGAGAATATATCAGATAGTATCCGAGCTTAACCGCCGCTACTGCGAGTCGCTCCACGCGCAGGGTATAGACGGCTATCAGGTGGGCAGAATGGCGATCATCAACGACGGCGTCGTAAAGATGGCTAACCTCGCCGTTATGGCAAGCTACAAGGTAAACGGCGTTTCGGCTCTGCACAGCCAGATCCTCAAGGACACAGTATTCAACGATTTCTACAAGGTGACTCCCGACAAGTTTACGAATGTCACCAACGGTATCGCTCACCGCCGCTGGCTCTGCCAGTCCAACCCGGAGCTTTCAAAGCTCATCACGGAGCTTATCGGCGACGGCTACAAGAGAGACGCCTCTGAGCTTACGAAGCTGATGAAATATACGACGGACAGCACCGTCCTCGACCGCCTCGCTGAGATCAAGCGCGCAAACAAGATCGTAATGGCGGAGTACATCAAGGAGCACAACGGGATTATCGTCGATCCCGATTCGATCTTCGACGTTCAGGTAAAGCGCCTGCACGAGTACAAGCGCCAGCTCATGAACGCGCTCCACATTCTCTCGCTCGCTCAGTATCTGCGCGAGAACCCGAACGCCGATTTCACCCCGAAGACGTTCATCTTCGGCGCAAAGGCAGCTCCAGGCTACTACTTCGCGAAGGAGATCATTCAGTTCATCGTAAAGATGACGGAGCGCATCAACAACGATCCCGTTCTCAGCAGCAAGCTGAAGGTCGTATATCTTGAGGACTACCGCGTAACGGTCGCTGAGAAGCTGATGCCTGCCTCCGAGATCAGCGAGCAGATCTCTCTTGCCGGCACAGAGGCGTCAGGCACGTCGAACATGAAGTTCATGATAAACGGCGCGCTCACTCTCGGAACGCTCGACGGCGCCAACGTCGAGATCCACGACGCGGTCGGCTCGAGCAATATGTTCCTCTTCGGCCTCACAACGCCTGAGGTAACGCGCCTCAAGGCGAACGGCTACAACCCGATGGACTACTACGTGAACAACCCGACTATCAAGAAGGCGATCGACGAGCTGAACTCCACGGGCTTCAACCACATCGCGAAGAACCTCACGGAGCAGGATCCGTACATGGTGCTCGCGGACTTCGCAGATTACGCGCAGGCTCAGAAGCGAGCAAGCGAGATGTACCTCGACAAGAAGGCTTGGAACACCACATCGCTCATCAACATTGCAAACGCAGGTATCTTCGCCGCAGACCGTTCGATCCGCGACTACGCCGAGAAGATCTGGGATCTTAAGGTCGTTGAGATGTAAAACAAACCTTCACATTGTTCGATAACCGAATTTACAATTTGTTCACAATTACCTATTGACAAATTGTGCCGAACGGTGTAATATATGTATCAATGAATCACCCGGGCGGCCGGGAGGTCAAAACAGAATAAAAAATTGGTGGGGTCTGTCAAATACGGCAGATCCCTTTTTGTTCAAAAATGAATATTTCAGTGAGGAGAAATGAGGCGTTGAGCCGTCTCCAAGCTGAGCATTGGTGGGGCCTGTCAAATTAGACGGGTATTTTTTATACCTTTGAAATGGCAGGTTCACTAATAATCATCGCATATCACCCGATTTATTATCGGGTATGATATATAATATTTTATTATAATTCGTATAGCTTTCTATGAACTGTACGCAGCAAGGAGGTCATCTTATGTTGACAGCAATTTTACCGATCTTACCGATTCTTATCCCCGCAGTTATCGCGGTCGTTATCGTCGTGGTATTCCTTTGTATGATATACCGTGTCGCCGATATCGACAAGGCACTCATCATCACGGGCGGCAAGGAGCCCGTCATCAAGGTCTCAGGAGGATCGTTCGTTATCCCGATCTTCCGCAAGGCTCAGTACTTTGACCTCTGTATGCTTACAGTTACGGCCGACAGAGACGAGGTAAAGACGAAGACGTCCGTGCCGATCGTCATTGACTGGACGGCTCAGATCCGCCCCGACACGGAAAACATGGACAATCTCAAGAAGGCGATCATCTCCTTCAAGGAGCGCGGTCAGGAGGGCATCAAGAATGACGTCCGCCTCACGCTCACCGGCGCTGTGCGCGACATAGTCGCAGCAATGACGCCGGAGGAGGTACTCCGCGATAAGGTCATCTTCGCCGACAACGTAAAGAAAATCGTCGCCGACGAGATGGTCAACATGGGCATGGAGCTTGTTTCGCTCAATATTCAGGACATCACAGACAGAAATTCCTACTACGACAACATCGCCGCTCTCGATATGGAGGACAAGCGCCGCGAGGCGGAGAACAAGAGAGCCGTTGTGGATCAGGCAGTCCGCACGCAGAAGGCGGAGTCCGAGAAGGTCGCTTCTCAGAACGAGCTTGATTCCGAGCTTGCTGTCGCAGAGAAGCAGAGAGACAACAACCTGCGTATCGCGAGCTTCAAGGCTGAGGTAGACAAGGCAGACGCAGACGCGGCAATCGCCGGCGAGCTGCAGCACACGATCCGTCAGCAGGAGGTCGCGGCTCAGCAGGGACGCATCAAGGTCGTCGAGCAGGAGCAGGCAAACCTTGCGGCGATCAAGGAGAAGGAAGTTATCAAGACGCGCGCCGAGGCTGAGAAGCAGAAGAATCAGATCGACGCAGAGGCGCAGGCGAACGTCAGAAGGATCAGCGCTGACGCTTCCGTACAGGTAGCGGAGCGCGAGGCAAACGCCGTAAAGATCACGGCGGAGGCTACGGCAGAGAAAACGCGCAAGGAAGGTA
>CADAYJ010000011.1 GCA_902792115.1 uncultured Ruminococcus sp.
GAGAGCCTGACGATCACCGGCGACACCGCCGTGCTCACGACGAACCCGGTTATCAGCGACGCTCTCGGAAACGCTGCCGATATCTTCAAGGATAAGCTCGGCGATATCGCCGGCGGTCTTCTTTCCGGGCTGGAGGACGGCAGCATCTCCGAATACGGGAATTACATCAACTGAAAAAACAGAAATACTGTTCGCGGGGAGGTGAGACGGTGAAGGAGGATAATACGCGGCTTTACGCGGCGCTGGAGGAGTATTCGCGGACGGGCGCGTACCCGTTCCATATGCCGGGGCACAAGCGGACGTCATGGTGGACGGACGCAAGGCTCCCTTACGGCATCGACATCACAGAGATCACAGGCTTCGACGATCTCCACCACCCCTGCGGCATTATACGCGGCTGCATGGAAAGAGCCGCCGCGCTCTACGGCAGCGAAAGCTCGTATATACTTGTCAACGGAAGCACCTGCGGAATTCTCGCCGCCGTCTCTTCAGTCGTTCACCGGGGCGACAGTGTGATCGCCGCGCGAAACTGCCACAAGGCGGTGTACAACGCCTGCGCGCTTTCGGAGCTTAACGTGCGCTATATCTACCCGGACGCCGATCCTGTCGGCGTCTGCAAAAGCATAACGCCGGAGAGCGTCTGTGCGGCGCTGAGCGAGTGTCCTTCCGCGAAGGCGGTGATCGTGACGTCGCCGACGTACGAGGGCGTTATCAGCGACATTAAGGGCATCGCCGCCGTATGCCGCAGCTGCGGAGCGGCGCTTATCGTCGATGCTGCTCACGGGGCGCACCTGCCGTTCTGCACGTTCGGGGAGATCGGAGATCCCGTAAGGGGCGGCGCCGATATCGTGATCGAGAGTCTCCACAAAACGCTCCCGGCGCTTACTCAGACGGCTGTTGCACACATAAACGGCGGTCTTGTGAGCCGGGAAAGATTTGAAAAATACCTCGGCGTATTCGAGACGAGCAGCCCGTCATACGTGCTGCTGGCATCGGTCGGCGAATGCCTCGCGTTTCTGGAAAACAGGGGCAGCGCGTTCGAGGAGTATGAGAAAAGGCTCGGCGAATTTTCGGAGAGGATCGGCGGACTTCGCAGCCTGCGCGTTCTTTGCCACGGCGGCGACGGCGGACACGGCTTCTTTTCGTTCGACAAGGGGAAGCTGGTCATTTCGACCGCCCGCGCCGGGATAACGGGGGTGGAGCTTGCGCGCCGACTTCGCGGTGAATATTCGCTGGAGCTTGAAATGTCGTACCCGACATACGCACTCGCAATGACGAGCGTCTGCGACGGCGAAGACGCATTTGTACGCCTTGCCGACGCGCTTCTGGAGATCGACAAAACGCTCGCGCCGTCCGAGCCGATCCCGTTTCCGCCGCAGCTGCCCCGCCCGAAATGCGTCCGCATGACTAACGCGGAGCTTGACGCTCTGCCCGACACGGAGCTTACGCGCAGTATTGCCGCAAAGGGGCGTTACATAAGCCGCCGCTGCATTTACGCATACCCTCCGGGGATCCCGGTCGTTCTGCCCGGAGAGATTATCGGCGCTGAGGAATTCGATTACATAGAAGCGCTCAGGCGCAGCGGCGTCCGCGTAGAGGGCGTATAAAAAACACCCGGAAGCTCAGAACTTCCGGGTGTTGATATTATTATGAATTTGTTTTTGTAAGCCTCGAATAGAGCAGCGGTATGAGGAACGCTATGATAAGAAGCTCCACGACCGCAATGCAGTTCGGCAGGTTGTTGTTGACTACGAGCGACCATGCCGCAAGGCAGACGCCGATCATACCGGACATTACTCCGAGCATCGTTGAGATTCGCTGAGTGCGTTTGAGCGCGCTACTGTCGTCCGACAGCCACTTGACCTCGATGCCGCAGATCTGCGTTTTCTCTCCGCCGCTGTACAGCGAAGATGTGAAGATTATGAACGCGCTGAGCATAACGACGATTATCGACGGCATGATAACGCCGATATTCTCGATCTCGTTGAGTGCAAGCCCCGTCATAACCCAGCTTATAACGGCGAAGAACCATGTGCAGAGCATATCTGCGTTGTCGCTCTTCCTGCTGTGACCGGAGAGGAACTCGTCAACGGGGCTTGACTCGTCGGAGTCTTCCCGTTCGCCGCCGTCCTCGTCCGCGCCTTTTTTCTTTTCGTTCGTGATCTCCAGCAGGAAAAAAACTCCGGAGATCAGAAGCGGCAGCGCCGCGTAGATCAGGTAGAACCATTTACTGCCGTGAAGCTGCGCCAATCCGGACGGGCTGTAAAGCGTGATAACCTCGTCCGGCATAAATATCCCAATGACCATCAGATTAAGCACTGCGTTGACGGTCGATAGGGTGAAAATGAGTTTTCTCATGTAAAGGATCACCGCCTTTTTTACTCTTTTTGCCGATTAACGTAAATATCCACTCTAATTATACCAAATCACCACTAAAAAGTCAAGCGGCCACGCGGCCGCAGGCAGTTCCGGCGGTGATTCTTGCAAAGATATAATTTGTCACCGCGTCTGAAACTGCGTCGAATGATCGTAAATCTTGTATTGGCCGGGCGGCCGCAGGCAGTTCCGGCGGTGATTCTGGCAAAGAGATAATTTGTCACCGCGTCTGTAATTGCGTCGAATGATCGTAAATCTTGTATTGGCCGGGCGGCCGCAGGCAGTTCCGGCGGTGCGCTGAGCGAATTCAGAAATTATCTCCGCGTATGCTGTACAGTTTGAATCCGGATCCTGCTGTCCGTTCGCCGATTTTTCCTCATAGCCTCGCGATTTCTTGTTTGAAGTTTCCGTAAAAACAGCGCCGCGTCTCTGTTCACGCTAATTTTACATTATTATCCTGCTCGAAAACGGCGAAGACATATTGACAAATTTTTTTCATTGTATTAAAATTAATGTGGTTATATTTAAGCCCGAGCCGTCGCGTTCGGCAGATTGAAGGAAGTAAATGTGTATATGAATAAATTATTTGCGGTCGCGGCAGCGGCGGCGCTTTTACTGTGTACCGTCGGCTGCAATTCTCTGGAGACCGTTGATATCGACAGTGAGACGCAGGCGTATTCCCGCGTTTTATATGACGACGACACACTCGTCCCGGAAGAGAACGAGGGCGAGGATTATTACTACGAATACGAAGAGGACGGCGCTCCTCGCGAGGAAGCCCCCGGGGACGAGACGGAGAAGAAGTCCGAGGAGAAGCCGGGGGAGAACAAGGGCGGCGAAAAACCTGCGGCGAACAGCTCGAAGGTTTCCTCCGCGGCGTCGAGCAAGAAAAGCGTGAAGATCTCGACCTACGGCATTTCGGGGCGCAGATCGACGTCGTCGGGAAGCCGCGCCGCTTCGGCGGCGTCCTCTAAAACAGCGTCCGCCCCGGGAAAAACGTCCTCTGAGCAGAGCGGCATTCACAGTGACACGGACACATCGTCGTCCTCCGGCTCCGAAAGCTCGCGCCCCGTCAAAAAGAGCACCAAGGGCAGCTTTACCGTAGATGATCTCTCGTACACCGTCGGCAGGGAGTACCTCGATCTCGGTGACAGCGAGGAGCGCGTGAGGAAGCTGCTCGGCAAGCCGAACAACGAGCAGGACGAGGACCAGACGGACAGCGACGATACCGACACGGAGCAGCTCTCCGACGTCACAGATACCGACGCGCAGCCTCAGGACAAGACCGGCGAGCTTGAGCCTGAGCAGCAGGAGCTTCTGCCGATCAAGGGGCTTATCTACGACGACGTTATCGTGACGCTTCGGCTCGACGAGGAAACGTCCTCGTACAGCGTTTCAAATATCCTCATTCCGACGGATTCCTACTACGAGACGCGCAAGGGCGTCTTTACGGACTCCGCCGTCGGAAGGGTGATCGAAGCGTACGGCGAGCCGTCCTTGATCACGCTCCCTGACGGAACGATCTTTAGTCCCGAAAACGAGACTGAAAGCAGCGAATCTGCGGCGGATACCGAATCGGCCGAAGATACCGATACAGAAAAAACGAACGAACACCCGGACGGTACGTACTCTTACATCATAGGAAACAGATCGTTCTCGCTTGTTATCGAGAATTCGATCGTCTCTCAGATGATTTTCCAGTACGAGCAGACGGAGTGACGCTCGAGACAAAAGAGGACGAGACAATGTCAGAAAAAAGTGCCCATGCCGGTCACCGGGAACGTCTTCGCAAAAGAATAGCTCAGAATGGGGTGAAGTCGCTCAGTGACGACGAGCTGTTGGAATTCCTGCTTTTTTACGTGATCCCGCGCCGCGATACCCACGCTCTTGCGCGCAGGCTTATCGAGCAGTTCGGATCTCTTTCCAATGTGCTTTCCGCGTCCTGCAGGGAGCTTGAAAAAGCAGGCTTGTCAAAGCAGACGGCATTCTGGGTGGGCAATATTCTCGATCTTGCCGACGTGATCTGCAAATATGAAACCCCGAAGAGAAAAGAGGTTCCTCCCGACGATGTTATCATGCACCGCGCGGAGGAGATCGTCAAGAAGGAATGCGGCAGTCTTGAACCCGGTATGATCCTTGTCGTTGTGCTTAACAGCTTCGGCGATCTTGTTAATGTTACCTCCTTTGCGGACAGATCCGACGTCGTGAAAAATGTCGGCCTCGTGTGCGAGGCTGCGGACGTTGACGACGCATTTTTCGTGATCCTCGCGAATAAGTATGAGGACGACCTGTCGCCGTCCGAATTCGAGTGCTGCATGACGTCTACATACCGTGACGCCCTGCGCGACAGAGCGCTCCTTCTTCTCGACAGGTTCCACGTCACGAAGTACAATTTCAGCTCGTACAGAAAGACAGGCGCCTTCTTCAATACGAAGGAGGAATTCTACACGAGCCTTTACTACCGCCTTATGTATCAGAAATGAAAAACAGACCGCGTGTTAAGCACGCGGTCTTTCTTGATATCTCAATAGTTCTCCTGCCTGAGCTGGAAATACGCCTGCGGGTGTCCGCACACGGGGCACGTCTGCGGCGCTTCCGTGCCGGTCACGATGTTTCCGCAGTTGCGGCACTCCCACACCTTGACCTCACTCCTTTTAAAGACCTCCTGCGCCTCCACGTTTCTCAGAAGTGCGCGGTAGCGTTCCTCGTGGCTCTTTTCGATCTCCCCGACGGCTCGGAATTTTGCCGCAAGCTCCGTGAAGCCCTCCTGCTCGGCAGTCTCGGCAAAGCCGGCGTACATATTCGTCCACTCGTAGTTCTCGCCGTTTGCGGCGTTGGTGAGGTTGGGCGCGGTGCCGGAGATGCCTCCCAGCTCCTCGAACCACAGCTTCGCGTGCTCCTTCTCGTTGTCGGCAGTGTCCCGGAAGATAGCCGCGATCTGCTCGAAGCCCTCCTCCTTTGCCTTTTCCGCGAAAAAGGTGTATTTGTCCCTCGCCTCGGCTTCGTCGGTGAAAGCCTTGCGCAGGTTTTTCTCCGTCTGCGTACCGGTGTACTTCGTGACGGGCGTGTCCTCTGCCTTTACGCATTTGTCGCTCGAAGCGCCGCACCCGGGGCACGACGGCTGCTTTTCCTGAGAGTCAAAAATAAGGCTGCATTCGCTGCATTCATATTTCGGCATAGTCTTCATTCCTCTTTTTACACGTTTTGTAAGATCATTTTTCCCCGTTTTTGAGAGAATATAAGTCTGATTAATAAAAATATATTATTTTCTAATCAAATTTTAATCTTCTTTAAATTGTACTTTAATCTTGACGTTGTATTATATAGACACAGCAAAGAGAGAAGCTTCGGAAAGGTCGCCCGGAGGGTTGGAAGGTTCCGCCGGGGGACAAGCTGTAAAGGACGGTGCTTCTGCACAAGTTCAGGGAGGTATGAAATATGAAAAGCTATGAAATGGTAGAAACACTGAGCAACAAGGCTCACGTATCGCTTGAGCAGGCCAAGGAGGCGCTCGAAAGATCAAACTGGGATATCCTCGACGCGGCGATCTACCTCGAGCGCCAAAAGGCTGAGGCAAACGCAAGGCCGGCGCCCGGCGCAGCGCCTAACCCCGCTTACTTCGTGAGCGGCAGGCAGCCGGGAACAACGGTCGCAACTCCGGGCTTTGACCGACCCGGTCCGTTCGATCCCCGGACGGATTTCAACAGGCCGCCGGCAGGCTCCTTCGCTCCGCCGCCGCCGCCCCCGCCGCCGGGACAGCCGCCCGTTCCGCCCTACAAGGATTTTCCCAACAGGCAGGTAACGCTCGAAAAGGACGCCCCGAACGCCGGATATGTTCCGCCGTACAAGGCGTATCCGCAGCAGCCCCCGATCCAGAACGAGCCGGTCGGCGAATTCGTCGGAAAGCTCGCAGGGCTTCTTGAAAATGTGGTCAATCACATTTTCGGCGCGCTCTTCGTAGTGAAGCGCCGCGGCGCGGTAGTTTTTGCGGTTCCGCTTCTGATCTTCATCATCGCGATGTTCGGCTTCTGGTGGGCGCTGATTCCGCTTCTCGTTCTCGGCGTCGCGTTTGAGTGCAAGTATTCGCTCGGCGTAAGGGACAAGAACACGCAGACGATCAGCGACTTTATCGACAAAACGGTAAACACGGCTCTCAACTCCGCCGAGAAGGCAAAGGAGAGCATCATGAACGAAACTCAGAACGTAAGGGCTGCATACGAGCAGTCGAAGAAGGAGTTCACAGAGGACTTCAAAAAGGGTAAGGAAAGCGTAGCGGTCGATCTCTCCAAGAAGGACGAGCCGAAGGAATAAGACCGCAGCATTGAAGGTATATTGAAAAACAGCAGATTTTTACGGAAGGTGATATTATGATCAATACAGAAAAGACTACATCGGCAGGATTCCCCGAGCCCGAGGAAAATAAGCTCTCCACGGAGGAGATGCTCCACAAGATCATCGACAAGACAGGCGTTACGAAGGAGCAGGCAGCGGAGGCTCTTGAGAAGAACAACGGCGACCTCCTCGACGCTATGATCTACGTTGAACGCACATACGGCAAGGCTTCGCAGGCGGCTCAGAACGTACAGCAGGCTCAGCCGGTGCAGACAGAGCAAACAGCTCAGAGCGCACAAACGGCGCAGGCTCAGCAGCAGGCGTACACCGCTTCGCAGACGTACGCAGCACCGGAAAACGGCGCGAAGGCAGCGACGGAGGATTTCACCAATGCCGCGAAGAAGGCAGGAAACTTCCTTATCGACAATTCCTTGGTGATCTATCACAAGTGCCGCGAGGTCGTAGAGCTTCCGATGATCGTTGCTCTCGCAATTCTGATCCTTCTTTTCCAGATCTCGATCCCGGCAGCTATCGTAGCGATGTTCTTCGACGTAAGCTACCAGTTCAGAGGTCCGCAGCTCGGACGCGGTAAGTTCAACTTCGTCCTCGACGCGGTCTACGGAATGGTCAGGAAGCTGAAAGCCTCCATCATGAACGCTCAGTAAAAACATTTCGATCCGGCAGGGAGGGTATCCGTGCCGGATCTTTTTCTTTTGACCGCACTTGTCAAGCGCAGCGGACAAGTGTATAATATAATAAGTGATAACCGCGCAGGCGCCGCGTGACGGACTTGTGCGGAATAAACGCAACAGATCATCAAGGGAGCGGTGAATATGCAGAAAATACTGATCGTTGAGGACGAGGAGAAAATAGCGCGCTTTGTCGAGCTGGAGCTTACTCACGAGGGATATGCGGTTGAAAAGGCGACAGACGGCCGCCGCGGACTGGAGCTTGCCGAGCAGGGCGGCTTCGATCTCCTGCTGCTCGACATAATGCTGCCCGGCATCAGCGGTATAGAGATACTCCGCCGCGTGCGCCGCGAGTCGGACGTGCCCGTTATCATGCTTACGGCGCGTGACGCCGTGATGGACAAGGTCTCAGGGCTTGATATGGGCGCGGACGACTACATAACGAAGCCCTTCGCGATCGAGGAGCTTCTCGCGCGTATCCGCGTAACGCTCAGAAACCACAAGCCGGCAGAGAAGACCGCCGCCGGCGTGCTCTCGTGCAAGGGCGTAACGCTCGACGCCGACCGCTTCAAGGTCGCGTGCGGCGGAGTGCCGGTCGAGCTTACGGCAAAGGAGTTCGCGCTGCTGCAAACGCTCCTGCAAAACAAGAATATCGTAATGTCGCGCAACACGCTTCTCGAAAACGTGTGGGGCTACGATTACGTCGGCGAGACGAACATCGTGGACGTGTACGTCCGTTACCTTCGCCAGAAGATAGACGAGAAATTCGGCGTAAAGCTGATCTCGACAGTCAGGGGAGTCGGTTATGTCGTCAAAGAGGATTAAAGAGAAGCGCAGGCGTCCGGGCAGCGTCTCGATCGCCTTTCAGATCAGCTTCGAGCAGCTTGTCGGTCTGTTCCTGATAATCCTGCTCGGAAACGTCGTGTACGCGGCGCTCTTTGTCGTCGCCGTCGTGTACAACGCCGTAATGACGGTCGGCTCCGATATGTCGCGCTTCGGCAATGCGAGGATCGTCTTCGAGGGCGGCGAAGCGTTCTGGCAGTTTGTCCGCTCCGCTGCCGTCGTCGTCCCGAACGGAAGCGGCGGAGAAACACACGTTCCGGCAGGAAATTTCGCTGTTTTCCTGCTTGTCTCGCTCGCCTCGCTGCTTGCGGTCGAGTTCGTCGCCCTGACGGTCGCCTGCGTGCTTATCCCGGACAGAACGTACAAGCGCCTGACTCCGCTTTTCAGCATAACAGAGGCGGCGCAGGCGCTCAAAAACATAGATATCACGGACAGCAAGCTCACGGAGGACGGCGAGCAGCTGGAGATACACACCGGCAAGGAGGAGCTTGCAGGCATCGAGGACGCCGTGAACGACCTTCTCAGACGGACTATCAGCTCGTACCGCAGCCAGATACGCTTCGTCTCGGACGCCTCACACGAGCTTCGGACTCCGATCGCCGTGATCCGCGGCTACGCCGATATGCTCGAAAGATGGGGCAGCGAGGACAAGGAGATCCTCAGCGAATCCATCTCGTCGATCAAGAGCGAGGCGGAAAACATGAGCCGCCTCGTTGAAAATCTGCTTTTCCTCGCGAGGGGAGACAGCGGCAGGGCGGTGCTTCGCTTTGAAACGCTCGACATGAACGCCCTCGTCTGCGATATCTACAACGAGTTCGTCATGATCGACAAGACGCACACGTTCAGCCTCGATCTGCGTATCGACGCGCGCGCCTATGCCGATCCGTCTCTGATGAAGCAGTGTCTGCGGATCCTTGCCGACAACGCCGTGAAGTATTCGCCGGAGGATACGGAGATAATACTGCGCCTGCGCGAATACGACGGCTCTCATTTCGCCGTCGAGGTTCAGGACAGAGGAATCGGTATCAAGCCGGAGGAGGCGGGGAAGATCTTCGACCGCTTTTACCGCAGCGATCCTGCGAGAAACCGCCGCAGCGGAGGCTACGGTCTCGGGCTTTCTATTGCAAAGTGGATAGCTGACAAGCACAGCGGCTTCTTTGAGGTCCTCAGCTACGAAAACCTCGGAACGAGAATATCTCTCATTCTGCCGTACGCCGGGGAGGAAAAGGCTCCGGAGAACGGCGGCAGCGAGGAAAAGGAATGACGCTGCCGGCTCGCCCGATTTCGATAAATCGTTGTCATGAGGTTGACTAACCTGCGAAAATTTGATAAAATATACGTTAGTGTCCTGCACGAATGTTTCATGGAGGTATGCGCATATGGGCGGAAAATCAGAAAAAAAGGAAAAGAAACAAGGCTTATTAAGGAGAATGCTTGACGAGTTCAATTCATACGTAGACGGCCGTCCCAAAAGGATCGTCGTTTTCTACATCATACTCAGGGTACTCGTGCTGCTGACGCTCTTTCATCAGGCTGTCATAGGCAATTACTACAACGCGATGCTTTGCGTGCTTACGCTCGTGCTGTTTATGATACCGGCGTTTGCGGACAGAAAGCTGAAGGTCAATATGCCCTCGCTGCTCGAGGCCGTTATCCTGATGTTCGCATTCTCGGCGGAGATCCTCGGCGAGATACAGAACTTCTACGGCACGTTCCATTCGTGGGATACGATGCTCCATACGATAAACGGCTTCATGATGGCGGCTATCGGATTTGCGATGATCGACGTCCTCAACAACAACCCCAAGTTTCACTTCACAGCGTCGCCCATCTTCGTCGCGTTCGTCGCCTTCTGCTTCTCAATGACGATCGGCGTGCTCTGGGAATTCTTTGAGTTCTCAATGGAGTATTTTTTCCATATAGATATGCAGCGCGATTTTATCTACAATACGATCGCCACGACGCACACCGTCATTAACCCGTCCGGCGCGAATTCGGCAGTCGTTGTCGATAACGTAAAGTCGGTGATATCCGGCACGGTGAACGGAGTTCCGCAGACGTTCCAATACGACGGCTACCTCGACATCGGCATCAAGGACACAATGAAGGATCTCATGGTCAACTGCCTCGGCGCGGTCGTTTTCTCGCTGCTCGGCGTCTTCTACATCAAGGGTAGAGGTCACTTTGCCGAGAAGTTCATGCCCACGCTCAAAACTCAGGAGGAGATCGAGGCGGACGCCTCCAGGAGCAGGGAACAAAGAAAAAAGAAGACCGTGAATTCAAAAAAGAGATCGAAATAACTCCAAAGCCGCACGGAGCCTGCGCCCGGAACGCAGGTGAGGCGTATATAAACAATAACGCACGCCGCTGCAGCATTGCCTTTGCTGCTGCGGCGGCGAAAATCTTTGCGGCTGTGCCCGAAAGGGTGTGACCGCGCTAAGCTGAAAGGGATAGATCATAAAAATGTCAGACAAACAGGAATTGCTCAGACTCAGAAAAAAGGCGCTTGAACGCGAGTTCTCGCGCATGAACGATATGCAGCGCAAGGCTGTGTTCCACGTAAACGGCCCTCTGCTGATCCTCGCCGGAGCAGGCTCGGGAAAGACGACCGTTCTCGTAAACCGCATCGCGAATTTGATCGAGTTCGGAGACGCATACAACTCCGACGAGTTCTTCGGAACGCTCTCCGACGAGGAGCTTGCGCGCCTCAGGGACTTTGTCTCGGGCAGCGGCGAGCTTGACGGCGCTCTGAAATACCGTCTGTCCGTAAACGCCGTAAGACCTTGGAATATCCTCGCGATCACGTTTACGAACAAGGCTGCCGGCGAGCTTAAGGACAGGATCGCGCAGCGCGTCGGCGAGCAGTCGGGCGGCGTGTGGGCGGCGACGTTCCACTCCACCTGCGCGCGTATTCTGCGCCGCTACGCCGACCGCCTCGGGTACACAGACCGCTTCGCGATATACGACACCGACGACCAGAAGCGCCTTATCAAGGACTGCCAGAAGACGCTCAATTTCGACGACAAGATCCTCTCCCATAAGTCGATAATCGCCGAGATCTCCGCCGCAAAGGACGCGATGATCCCGCCCGAGGAATATATGAAAAACGCAGGCGACGACAACCGCCTCATCTCGATCGCGAAGGCGTACGCGCTCTATCAGAACCGTCTCAAAGAGGCTGACGCGATGGATTTTGACGACCTTCTCAGCAAGACGGTCGAGCTGTTTGAGCAGAATCCCGACGTCCTCGAATATTACCAAGACAAGTTCCGCTATATCATGGTCGATGAGTATCAGGACACTAACCGCGTGCAGTACCGCTTTGTAAGTATGCTTGCGGAAAAATACAACAACATCTGCGTCGTCGGCGACGACGATCAGAGCATCTATAAGTTCCGCGGAGCGACGATCGAGAATATACTCTCGTTTGAGAAGAGCTTCAAAGACGCGCGCGTTATCCGCCTCGAGCAGAATTACCGCAGTACAAAGACGATCCTCGGCGCCGCGAACGCCGTTATCAGCTGCAACGTCGAGCGCAAGGGAAAAACGCTCTGGACGGAGAACGAAAAGGGCAGCAGGATCAGGATCCACACCGTCCGCTCCGAGCGCGAGGAATCCTCGTTCATCGCGGACTCTATCCTCGAGGGAGTCGCAAAGGGCAGGAAGTACAGCGACTACGCCGTGCTGTACCGCGTGAATGCGCAGAGCAACGGCGTTGAGCAGATGTTTATCCGCAAGGGCATTCCGCACCGTATCATCGGCGGTCACCGCTTCTACGACCGCGAGCATATCCGCGACATGGTGGCTTACCTCCAGGTGGTCAACAATCCGAACGACAACGTGCGCCTGCGCCGGATCATCAACAAGCCGAAGCGCTCAATCGGCGATTCTACCGTCGCGAAGGCGATGGATATCGCGGCGGCGGAGGGGCTGAGTATATTTGACGTTATCAGCCGCGCCGACGAATACGACGCGCTCGCGAAGGCATCCGGCAAGCTCGGCAGCTTCGTTTTGATGATAGAGGGCTTTTCGCAGATCGCGGAGACAGGCTCGATGAAGCTCTCAGAGCTGTATTCCAAGATCGTCTCCGACATCGGCTACGCTTCGTTCCTCCGCAAGGAAAAGGACGACTACGAGCAGCGCTTGCAGGATATCGAGGAGCTTAAATCGAACCTCGTCAAGTACGAGGAGGACAACGAGGACGCCACGCTCTACGGCTTCCTCGAGGAGATCTCGCTCCTCACCGATATCGACAACTACGACGAGGACGCGGACAGCGTCGTGCTCATGACGATGCACAGCGCGAAGGGGCTTGAGTTCCCCGTCGTCTTCATTCCCGGAATGGAGGACGGCATCTTCCCGGGCGTTCAGGCGATATACAACGAATCCGAGATGGAGGAGGAGCGCCGCCTCGCGTACGTTGCGATAACGCGCGCGAAGGAGGAGCTTGTCATGGTCAAGTCGAAGCAGCGCCTGCTGTACGGCTCCACGAAGTACAACCGCCCCTCGACGTTCCTGCGCGAGATCCCGGCGGAGTTCCTCGACATGACGGACTCCACCGTCACCGTCAAGAAGGCGTCCGAGGTGACGGACGCGCCGCGCTCGAAGCGCCAGCTTATGCAGAGCGCGAAGTCGTTTTCAAGCGCCGCGCCTGCGCCGTCGGGCAGCGTCGATTTCAAGGCCGGCGACTGCGTTTCTCACGGCACGTTCGGCAAGGGAATGATCGTGAAGGCGACGCCGCTCGGCAGCGATATGCTTCTCGAGATCGCGTTCGACACCGTCGGAACGAAGAAGCTGATGGCGAAATTTGCGCGGCTCACGAAGGTCTGAAGCCTCGTGTGAAGGGAGGACGACAGTGTGGCTTCCTTTGATAAGCTCGATCTCAGTGCGCTCTTTTACGACGATGACACCTATACATATCCGCCCTTTACCGACAGGGAGCTGGAGGAAACGGAAAAAGCGATCGGCAGGAAGCTGCCGCAGTCATACATAGAGCTTCTCAGGTTCCGTAACGGCGGAATGATAGACTTTGAACGCTTTGAGAATTGCTGGCTCTCCGTAATATACGGCGTGTCTTCCGGAAGGGGGCTTGCCGAAATGTATGACAACTGGATCAATGAGTGGGAGTACCCGGATATCGGTATCCCGTTCGGCGAGACTCAGTCCGCAGGCCACGATATGTATTTTATGGACATGGAGCACACGGACGAAAACGGCGAGCCGCGCATCGTGCTGATTGATAACGAGTTCGGCAATGAGATCACGGTCGTCGCCGGTAATCTTGAAGAATTTCTCACAAGGATTCTGAACAACGAAGAGATCTGAGTTTGGTCGATTTCTAAAAAAACCGGCAGCGGTCTGCATTTCGCTTTCCGCTGCCGGTTATTATTATGCCTGCGCAGGAGCGCTCTGCTCCGCTTCCTTTTCTTCGTCGTCCTTGACGACTCTCTTGCCGCGCCACGTGCCGCGCTGCCAGCGTATCGTCACGATCACGCCTCTTACGATCTCGTCCGCTGCCATTGCGATCCACACTCCGCGAAGCCCCAGCCCCAGCACTATCCCAAGCACGAACGACATCAGCACGGAGATGCCCCACATGGAGCAGATGCCGAGCATCGTCGGGAACTTCACGTCGCCTGCCGCCCTCATCGAATTGATGATAACGAGGTTGCAGGTGCGCCCGATCTCCAGAAAGACCGCGATCACCATTATCTGCTTTCCGAGCGCGATAGCCTCGGCGTTGTCCGTGAAGATCGCGAGCGTGTACGGGCATACGAGAAGGTTTACGGCTGCGATCGAGACGGAGACGGCGATCGACGGCACAACGGAGCGAATGACTCTCCTGTACGCGAGGTCGTATTCCTTCGCGCCGACGGCGTGCCCGACGATTATCTGCGTCGCCATCGCGACGGACAGCGAGTAGAGATACGAAAAGTTCGTCAGTATGCCGCAGTAGATCTTCGTGTTTATCGCGACAAGCCCCATCGTGTTGACGAAAGCCGCAATGACGATCTGCGAGATGTTGTAGGAGATATTCTCGCCTGCCGTCGGAATCCCGAGGCTGAGAAGACTTTTGAGGATATCCTTCGGGAAGGGGAAGAGGTACTGCACGGAGATGTGCCCGTCGATCCTGAAGTGGAAGAACAGCACGATCACAATAACGCCTGCGATCCTGCTGAAAACGCTCGAAACGGCGACGCCCGATGCGCCGAGGCCGAGCGATTTAAGCGGCCCGTACAGAAAGATGTAGTTGCCGATGATGTTGATTATGTTCATCGTGAACGACAGCACCATGCCGAACACGACCTTGCCGTTGCTTCGCAGGATCTGGAAAAACGTGTCTATGACTGCCTCGAGAAAAATGAAGCCGCCGACGATCCTCATGTAGCTCACGGCGTCCGGCATCATCTCCGCCGGAACCTGCATAAAGCCGAGCAGCGTTTTGCAGAACAGAAAGACGATCAGGCTGATCGTCACGCTGAGCGCGACGTTGAACGCGAGCGCCACGGTGTAGATGCGGCTGAGCTTGTCGTGCGCCTTCGCCCCGAGGTACTGCGAAACTACGACGCCCGCCGCGCTCGAAATGATCGTGAACGCGAGCGTCAGAAAGCCGAGCACGTTGTTTGCGTTGCCGACCGCGCCGACGGCCGTGTCGGAATACCGCGTCAGCATGAGCGAGTCGGCGTAGCCGATAAGCATCGAGAGGAGCGCCTGCACGAACACGGGCGCCGCCAGCTTGATAAGCGGCGTGTTTATGTCAACAGACGTCTTTTTATTCGGTTTTGAGTTTTCCAAGGAGCGTTCCACCTCTTTTCGTTTTTCGTATTGCCTCTATCATAAGATTATTTTCGACAGATGTCAACATTTGTCGCACGAAAGTAATCTTTTTTTGTCCGGTGCATATGCTGTATTAATACGGAGGTGATTGTAATGTCTTGCAGGATCGCACAGCTTCGCCACAAGGAGGTCGTGAACGAGTCGGACGGCTGTCTGCTCGGCTGCGTTGACGACGTCGAGATAGACACGAAAAACGCCTGCCTTGTCGCAATCGTAATTTACGGCCGGCCAAAGCTCTTCGGACTTCTCGGCCGCGCGCCCGATACGGTCATACCGTGGGCGAACATTCGACTGATAGGCGAGGACACGATCCTCGTCAGCTGCCGCGTCCAACCGCCGCAGAAGCGCAGGAAAAAGTACATTATTTAGCGCTGAAAAACAGCGTCAAAAATTGCGGAACCGCATTCGCGTTTGATTTGACCGGAACGAAATGTCCGGTCTGTCATTACAAAACAACGCGCAGCGTTCCGCAATTCTCCGTTTACAGCTTTTGAATCATTCCGCCGGCGCCTATCAGACAGCGCCGACCTTTGTGTCGAAGATCGGGTGAAGGTTTTTGAGCGAGAGGTCGAGGATCGGAGCGGAGTGGGTGAGAGCGCCGCTCGATACGAAATCAACGCCGATGTCCGCGAGTCTTGCGGCGTTTTCCTTCGTGACGTTGCCGGAGCACTCCGTCTGCGCTCTGCCGCCGATGATCTCTATCGCCTTCTTCATCGTCTCTATATCCATGTTGTCGAGCATGATGATGTCCGCGCCTGCGTCGGCAGCCTCTTTGACCATCTCAAGCGTCTCACACTCGATCTCGATCTTGCGGACAAAGGGAGCGTATTCCTTCGCCATTTTCACGGCGCGCTCAACGGAGCCGGCAGCGCCGATGTGGTTGTCTTTAAGCAGAACACCGTCGGAGAGATTGTATCTGTGGTTGAAGCCGCCGCCCGTTTTAACGGCGTATTTCTCAAAGATCCTCATGTTCGGAGTCGTCTTTCTCGTGTCGAGCAGCTTCGTCTTCGTGCCCTCGAAGAGCTTCGCCATCTCGTGAGTATACGTCGCGATTCCGCTCATTCTCTGGAGGTAATTGAGCGCCGTCCTCTCGCCGGAGAGCAGCGCGCGTATGTCGCCGGTGACGGTCGCGATGAGATCCTTGTCCTTTACGATGTCGCCGTCCTTGTAGTAAAATTCGATCTGCGTCTCCTCGTCGAGCATCTCGAAAACGCGCTTGAATACGCCGAGACCGCAGATGATGCCGTCCTGCTTCGCGATCAGGCTCACAACGCCCTTCCTTGCCGTCGGCATTACTGCATTCGTAGAAACGTCCTCGCTCGAGATATCCTCCCTGAGCGCCGACTTGATAAGCTCGTCTGCGTTGAGCAGCATCGTTACGTTACTTTCCATTGAGATGTGCCTCCCTTGCTTTTTCGATCTCGCTTCTCATGACCGACACGTAGTCGTCACGAAGCAGAAAATAGTCGTGCTTCTCCTTGAGAAGCCTGTCGTATTTATCCTCAAGCGCGCCGTCGATCACGGCGGAGCTTCCCTTTTCGGTGATGTGCTTAGCCGCCCTCTTCGCGAAAACGAGGCTTTCGAGCAGCGAGTTTGACGCGAGGCGGTTCTTCCCGTGAACGCCGTTGCAGCTTGCCTCGCCGACGGCGTAGAGCCGCTTGCAGGAGGTCTTGCTGTCGGAGTCCACCCATACGCCGCCCATAAAGTAATGCTGAGCAGGAACGACGGGAATGCTGTCCTGCGGCAGCGAAACGCCGTGCTCCAGGCAGTATTCGTAGATGTGGGGGAAGTGCCTGCGGATCGTGTCCTCGTCAATGCCGCGAAGCGAGAGCCACACGTGCGCAGTGCCGTCCTTCTCCATCTGCTTCCTGATCGCCGCCGTAACGACGTCGCGCGGCTGAAGCTCGTCCGTAAAGCGCTGCCCGTTCTTGTCGAGCAGTACGGCGCCCTCGCCTCTGACTGATTCCGAGATGAGGAAGCGTCTGTCGTGGTTCGCCATGTAGTAGGACGTCGGGTGGATCTGCACGTAGTCGATGTTTTCGAGCTTTATGCCGTGCTGCATACATACGCCGAGCGCGTCTCCCGTGAGGTGGCGGTAGTTCGTCGAGTGAACGTAAAGACCGCCTACGCCGCCCGTCGCGAGTACCGTCTGCGAGGCGAAGATGTTGTAAAGGCTGCCGTTTTCGTCCTTCGCGACGACGCCGAAGCATTCGCCGTTCTCAACGATCAGGTCAACCATCGCGTTGTGCTCCAGTATCGTGACGTTGCTCTTCTTCCTCACCGCCGCAAGCAGCTTGGAGGTTATCTCCTCGCCTGTTATGTCCTCGTGGAAGAGTATCCGCGGCGTGGAGTGAGCGCCCTCGCGCGTGTAGACGAAGCCGTTCTCGTCGCGCTCGAAGTCAACTCCGTAAGAGACGAGGTCGCGTATTATCTGAGGCGACGATTTTATCATGATCTCAACGGATTCGCGGCGGTTCTCAAAGTGCCCTGCCTTGAGAGTGTCGTTGTAGTAGCTCTCGTAGTCGCTCTCGTCCTTCAGCACGCAGATACCGCCCTGCGCGAGGAAGGAGTCGCTGTTTTCGCAGATATCCTTCGTGATGATGAGAATGCTCTTGTCTTCGGGCAGGTTCAGCGCTGTGAAAAGCCCCGCAACGCCCGTGCCGATAATCAAAATGTCTGCTTTTTTCATAGCAAGATCCCTCGGTTGTATTTTGTACAGCGTCCGACAAAAGACGAGCCTTTATCGGAAAAACATAAATAACTATACTTATTCCAGTATATCACACTATACAGGCGGTTACAAGATGCAATTTGGAAATTGGCGGAAATAAGCAGAAATAGGCGCTATGTTTGGGTAAAATTGGGAAGTTTTTCGAGCGCATTGTTTCATGAGGAAAAAGGGGAGAATTTGCGAATTTTCTGCTTGACTTTTGATCCGTTATCCTGTATAATACTAATGTTACTGCGAAAAAGCGGTAACTCCTTGCTCCGAGAGATACGGAGCCAAAGTCCAAAAGGAGGTGCAAACAGAATGGAAAAGTTACAGTATGATTACGAGTCTGTACTTGTAGTTTCCGCAAAGCTCGGCGAAGAGGGCGCACAGAAGGTAGTTGACTACTTTAAGGGCGTTATCGAAAGACATGCTTCTTTCAAGGGCGTTGACGACTGGGGCAAGAGAGCTCTTGCTTACGAGATCAACAAGGAAACAGAGGGCTACTACGTTCTCTTCAACTTCACGAGCGACGCTGATTTCCCGGCAGAGCTTGACAGAAGATACAAGATCACAGACGGCGTTCTTCGTTCGTTGATCATCAAAAAAGACGAAAAAGAAGAGACTGCAGTCAAGACAGCAAAACTCGAAAAGACAGAGGAGTAATTGAGCAGGGAGGAGTTTTTGTATGAATCATGTAGTGCTTGTCGGCAGACTTACTGCCGATCCCGAACTCAGATCCACGTCGGGCGGAACGTCCTACTGCCGCTTCACGGTTGCGGTTGACCGCAGCTATGTTAAGGCAGGCGAGGAAAAGAAGGCTGATTTTATCGGCTGCGTCGCATGGGGTAAGCAGGCGGAGTTCATCGCCCACTATTTCACCAAGGGACGCAGGATAGGTCTTGTCGGCTCGATCGAAACCGGCTCATATACGAACCGCGAGGGCGTCAAGGTATATACTACCGATATCAGGGTTGATTCCGCTGAGTTTGTAGACAGCAAAATCGAAACCGGCTCATCGGGCAGCAGCTACACAGGCAGCAGCTACGGCGAAAACCGCCGTGAGGAAAAAGCTCCCCAGGCGACCTATTCCAACGGCAGCGCAAGCGATTTCGCGCAGACTCCGCTTGACGACGATCTGCCGTTCTGACGAAACGAATTTATTTGATGATTTTAACGAAAAGGAGCGATAAAAATGGCAGACAGACCTGAGAGAGACAACCGCAGGGGCGGCCGCAGAGGCCGCAGGAAGGTTTGCGCGTTCTGCGAGAGCAATGTTGCATACATTGACTACAAGGACGTCGGCAAGCTCCGCCGCTACCTCTCCGAGAGAGCAAAGATTCTCCCCAGACGTGTAACCGGTACCTGCGCCCGTCATCAGAGAGCGCTTACAGTAGCGATCAAGAGAGCAAGACACCTTGCACTTCTTCCCTACACGAGCGACTGATAAAGTCAATAACCACAGAGCCGCGGAAATTTTTCTTGCGGCTCTTTTCTTTTTCTGCTATAATATTGGATATGCGGCAGCAGACAGCCGCGCGGAAAAGGAGAAATTTTGTATGCTGAGACTCAGACAGTATAAAAAATGCGACGCGCAGAGCGTAGTGCGCTGGATCAATGACGAGAGGATATTTCAGCTTTGGGGCGGCGAACGCTTCGGAAAATTCCCGATAGACGCAGACGTTATCAACGAGAAGTATTTCGGCAGCAACGGTGACTGCGCCGAGGAGGACAACTTCTTCCCCGTGACCGCTTTCGACGAGCAGGGCGCGGCAGGCCACTTTATCATGCGTTACACCGGCGGAGACAATAAGGCGCTCCGCTTCGGCTGGGTAATCACAGACAGCAGCCGCCGCGGCCGCGGCATTGGCAGGGAAATGCTCACGCTCGGCATTGAGTATGCCTTTGAGATATACAAGGCGGAGTTTGTCACGATCGGCGTCTTTGAGAACAACGCGCCGGCGTACCGCTGCTATAAGGCTGTCGGCTTCCGTGAGAATGAGGACGCCGAGGATTATTACGAGGACGTTCTCGGCGAACGGGTAAGGATCGCCGAGCTTATCATCAAGAGGGAAGAGTACGCCGAAATGAAGGCGAAAAGGGGAGTCTGATATGGAGTTTGAACTTACGGAGGAAAACTTTGCGTCTGAGGTGCTTGAAAACGAGGAGCTTGTTCTCGTCGATTTCTTCGCCCCGTGGTGCGGCCCCTGCATGATGATGATGCCGATAATCGAGGATATATGCGACTCCGATCCCGGCTTCTCCGTCGGCCGCGTCAATATAGACGACGACCTCGAGCTTGCCCGGAGATACGGGGTAATGACCGTTCCGACGCTCATTGTGTTCAGAGACGGAGAGCCTGCCGCAAGGCTCACCGGGTATCACGGCGAGGACGAGATACTAAACTTTGTGAAGAGCGTGTAAGGCGCTCGCAATCAAGGGGGAAAAGAAATGAAGAGCGGACTTGTACTTGAAGGCGGCGGAATGCGCGCGACGTATACGATCGGCGTGCTCGACGTCATGATGGAAAACGGGATAGAATACGACGGTATAATCGGAGTATCCGCAGGAGCGATCCACGGGATCAGCTATAAATCGCGCCAGCCGGGGCGCAATATCCGGTACTACAAAAAGTACGGCCACGACAAGCGCTTTATGAGCTTTCGCAATATGATCCTCACCGGCGATATGGTCGGCAGGCAGTTCTGCTACGAGGAGATACCCTGGAAGCTCGATCCGATCGACAACGAGGCGTTCAAGGCGAATCCCGCCGAGTTCTACGCCGTGTGCGCAAACGTCGAGACGGGCGGCACGGAGTACATGAAGATAGACGACCTCAGGGATCCGGTGCAGATGGAGTACGTCCGCGCCTCGGCGACTCTGCCGTTCGTGTCGAGGATCGTCGAGGTCGGCGGCATGAAGCTGCTCGACGGCGGAATGACCGACAGCATACCGCTTCGCAAATTTCAGGAGATGGGCTTTGAGAAAAACGTCGTCGTCGCGACGCGCACCGACAGCTACGTCAAGGAGGCGGAGAACATCGCGCTCGCAAGGCTGATTTACCGCCGCTATCCGAACTTCCTCGAAGCGATGGTGAAGCGCCCTTCAATGTACAACAGGCAGAAGGAGTATATCCTCGATCAGGAGAAGAGCGGCAAAATATTCTTTATCCGCCCGACGGCAGAGCTTGGGATTTCGCGCACCGACGCCGATCCCGACCACCTCGAGGAGATATACCGGATCGGCAGAAAAGACGCCCTGCGCGCGCTTCCGGGCTTGAAGGAATTCCTCGGAATTGACTAACATCAGCTCATGCGGCAGCAAGGCAGTTTCGCTGCTTGATCTTCTCTGAAAAACCTTGCCGCCGCACTTGAAACAACGCACCTTCAACTTGCGAAAAGCCGGTCGCCGCATTGCTGCGGCGATTTTTGCTTTTGCGGAAATATATTTTCAAAACGATAAATAGTTAGATATCTAAATAGATAAATCAATAAGGTAAAATATTCCCTGTTTTTATGCACTAAAATGTCAAAGGTGAAAAAACTGTCAAAAAAGTATTGCAATAATGTAATGAAAGATATATAATATATTACGCTGTTGTAAAAGAGAATTAATTTAACAAAGAAAAGATACGTTTTCGCGCCTGCCGTTTCCGGCGGCTTCCCGGCGCGAAAAAATCATTTCGAGGGGTGCATTGAAATATGAAGGTGGCAGTGTGTGACGGCTGCTGTGCTGATATAGAGAGATTGGTCATGATGCTCAGGCGCTACTATTCCGGGAGATCGGAGCCTGTCGCGCTGAGCGGATATTTCGATATCGAGGATCTCCTTCGCGACGTCGGAAGGGCGCAGTACGACGCTGTGTTTCTGTCAGTCGGATTCACCGCTCCTGCTCCCGATCAGGCGGCGAGGGCGCTTCGAGAGCGCGGCTTTTCGGGAAGTCTCTTTATCTCCGGCAAGGCTTCGGAGCTTTTCGCCGGGAGCTGCTGCGCCAACGGCTTTCTTCCGAAGCCCTTTCGCTTCGACGACCTCAGCTCACTGCTTTCGGGCGTCTGCCGCCCCCGGAACAGAATGCTCTCCCTGAAAACGGGAAGAGGCGTCCGCTGCGTGGACAGCGGCGAGATATCGTATATCGAGAGCGGCCACAACTGCTGCACCGTCCATACGGTGCGCGGCGGCAGCGTGACGGTCAGGGAAACGATGTCGGGCATCGAGCCGCGCCTCGGGGAGTGCTTTCTGCGCTGCCACCGCAGCTATATCGTGAACATGGAGCAGATCGCGAGCGCCGGCGACGATTTTTACCTGTTTTCGGGTGACCGCGTGCTGATCCGCCGCCGCGAGCGCAGCGCCGTTCTGGAGGCTTACCGCAGCTTTCTGAAAGGAAAAGCCCCGTGATGAGTGAGCCGCATAAACGGATAATGTCAACATCAACAGGGGCGCGGCTTTGGCGTCCGATTAAAAGATTTTTAACAATTTTCCTATTGACAAAACAGCGGATTTGGGATATATTATTTTTAGCACTTAATAGCACAGAGTGCTAAAATACTACGACAGAGGTAACGTACAATGGCTAAAACTGAATTTAAGTCGGAGTCGAAGAGGCTTCTCGACCTGATGATCAATTCTATCTACACTCACAAGGAGATATTCCTGCGTGAGATCATTTCAAACGCGAGCGACGCGATAGACAAGCTGTATTATATCTCACTTACGGACGACAACGTCGGCATCGCAAAGGACGAGTTCAAGATCAACATCGAGGTTGACAAGGACGCGCGTATCATCACCGTGTCGGATAACGGTATCGGCATGGATAAGGACGATCTCGACAACAACCTCGGCACGATCGCCAACTCCGGCTCGTTCAAGTTCAAGCAGGAGAACGGCAAGACGGACGACGTGGACATCATCGGTCAGTTCGGCGTGGGCTTCTATTCCGCCTTCATGGTGGCGGACGAGATCACCGTTCAGACGAAAAAATACGGCTGCGATCAGGCTTACCAGTGGCAAAGCTCCGGCGCAGACGGCTATGAGATCACCGAGATCGACAAGGATACCGTCGGCACGAAGATCATAATCAAGGTCAAGGAGGATACGGATCAGGAGAAGTACAGCGAGTTCCTTGAGAAGTACAAGATCTCCGCGCTCGTATCGAAGTATTCCGATTATATCCGCTACCCGATCACAATGGATATGGAGCACCGCAAAATGCGCGAAGGCTCCGACCTCGAGAACCCCGAGTACGATATGGTCACCGAGAACGAGGTGCTCAATTCAATGGTTCCGATCTGGCAGCGCAGCAAGAAGGACGTAACGGACGAGGAGTACAACGATTTCTACAAGCAGAAGTTCCTCGATTTTGAGGATCCCGCGAGAGTCTTCGCAAACTCCGTAGAGGGCGTTGTAACGTATAAATCGCTGCTTTTCGTTCCGGCAAGAGTTCCCTACAACTACTTCACAAAGGAGTACAAGAAGGGGCTGCAGCTTTACAGCAGCGGCGTTCTTATCATGGAGAACTGCTCCGACCTTATCCCCGAGCAGTTCGCGTTCGTAAAGGGCGTCGTAGATTCTCAGGATCTCTCGCTCAACATTTCGAGAGAGATGCTCCAGCACGACCGCCAGCTCAAAACGATCGCGAATACTCTTGAAAAGAAGATCAAGAACGAGCTTCTCAACTGGCTCAAGGAAGACCGCGAGGGCTACGAGAAATTCTTCTCCCAGTTCGGCAAGCAGCTCAAATACGGTCTCGTCGCGGACTACGGCGCTCACAAGGAGTCCGTAAAGGATCTTATCCTCTTCTATTCCTCAACGGAAAAGAAGATGGTGACGCTCAAGGAGTACGTCGAGCGCATGAGCGACGAGCAGGAGGACATCTACTTCGCGACGGGCGAAAGCGTTGACGCGATCGACAAGCTGCCGCAGATGGAATATTTCCGCGAGAAGGGCATTGAGGTGCTCTGCTGCGGCGAGGAGATCGACGAGTTCGCGATCAAGGGGCTTAACGATTACGGCAAAAAGACGTTCAAGAACATCGTCAACGAGGATGTCGCAGGCGAGGAGAAGGACAGCAGCGCCGACCAGGGCGACGACGAGGTTCTCAAATTCATTAAAGAGACGCTCGGCGAAAGAGTAAGCGAGGTCGTATTCTCCAAGAAGCTCAGAAGCCACCCCGTCTGCCTCACGGCGAAGGGCGAGGTATCGTTCGAGATGGAGAAGTACATGGCGGCGGCTCAGCCCGAGGCGCACATCAAGGCGGAAAGAGTCCTTGAGATCAACGCCGCTCACCCGGCTGTGACGGCTCTTATCGCCAACATGACGGCTGACAAGGAGAAGGCTGAGAAGTACGCCAAGGTGCTCTACACACAGGCGGTCATCATCGCCGGTCTCCCGGTAGAGGATCCCTCCGATTACGCCGATATGGTTTGCAGCATGATGGTTTAAAATCACAAATATTATAAACAGCTTATAAGCGCCCGCACCGGAAACAGTGCGGGCGCGAAGCATTGCGCCGTGGCGTGCGATCGCAGCGATCATACCGGACGTGCGCGATAATGTGTGTAATACGGGATTCTCACTTTACATCAGTTTTTCTCGCAAAGAGAGCGAATAGCGACAATGAAGTAAATGCGCTTGCGAAGGCAATGTACAATTACGATATGCAGGCAAAAGCATATTTCCTCCCCTGCGCGGTGAGTCTGCGGGTTGTTTATACAACGGTGAGCAAAGCATAATAAAAGAGCCTTCACTTTCCGATACGGAGGGTGAAGGCTTTTTTTATTCACCGGGCGGAAAACAGGCGCCGTCGGCGTTGCCTGTATACACCATAAGTATTGGCTGATTGTTTTGCTTTTGCGATATACAGTGCGTGAAACGAAATTGATTGAAAAACTATATAAATTTTTCATAAAATTTCATTATGGTAGTATTGTGTATATAAAGTGGAGAAAAAAGCTCAAAACTTCTGTGTAAATTTAGTGCAGACTGAATGAACTGCTATTGAGATCAATAAATGTCTTTTACAGCAGCGAGGATTTCATATGCAATTAATGCCCGATTTTTCTCTGAAATCAATAGATTTGCACATTCGGAAAGGAGATGAAAACTCAGCCGCAGTATCTCTGACAGTACAGCATATAGTCCTTGGAGAGGGACTCAAATAACTACTACTCTATAATAAAAGGGGCAAAAATTCATGACAAAACCGAGAGAATGGATCTTCAAGCGAGTTGTGTCACTATTGCTGATCACGGCAATACTGATAATTCAGCCGATCACAATCCCGATGTCCATTACTGCAAGCGCAGATATCGGCTAAAAGATTAATTCCGGTTCTAACATCGTCGGAGGTATATACACTGCCGATAACGGTAAAGAGTACGGAATGCTGACAAACGAGTATCTGAGTTTCTTTATTTGTGTCGGTTCAAATGACAAAAGCGAGAAAGGTACGGCGCTATATACCATACCTACGGCTAATATTGATGGTTATAACTCGCTTGAGAACCTCGACGCCTTCAGCAGAGAAACTCTTTCGTTTGCGTATGTCGGCAGAGACAGATACATAGATTCAAACAAGGAAGAATTTGAATTCATTCCTGCTAAGACCGCGTATCTGACTATCAACGGCGTTGGATGCAGCTTTGACAATGAAACCAAGGAACTGACAGTTGAGTATACATTTGCCAACTTCAACTATGTTGCTATGTCAGTATACAGGCTTGTCAGATACGGCTACGGCATATCAAAGCCGGGCGATGAGAATAAACAGGAGGAATACGAAAAAACTCAGAACTGGGGTATTGATTGTGAAACAAGAATAAGAAATAATACAAAAGACGTTGATGAGATGCCTGAGTTCAGAATGTACCATAAATACGACAATTTCTCAAAAATGGGCCATTCGGGTGCGACGGAAAGAGCAGACCTCTTTTTATCTCAGACAACGGAATACGCAACAAGAGAAATTAATACAGACGTGTACTGGTATACGGGAACAGAAAAAGCAGACAAGCTGAAGCTGAAAAACCTTGGCGAGACAGCGTGCGCATACTATAACAGACCTGACGGCAAGGCGATAACCGAAGCATTCACAGACAGCTTTACACACGGCAATCAGTTCGTAAGGCTTTTCAAGATGCCCGAACTGACCTACCCCGGCACCGTAAGCTATGACTCCGGTAAAGATGTACTCGTTACAAAGAGTGAAAGGAGCGGCTGCGGATTTGTTTACAATGACGATATGCATGGTTGGATGATCCGTGATGCATGGTTCAATAGCTGCCGCGGCTTCCGTGACCTTGTGTCGGGCGGCGATATTCAGAATCCGCCTGCAACGCTGTGTGACGAGCTTTCTCTTTCGAGCGACGCGGCTTACGTTGCGGTAGTCAAGACAGATACCGGCTACAATACGATAAGATGCGCCACACAGAGCGACGTGAATAAGCTCAATAATTGCGTAGCGGCAATAAGAGGCTCCTACGTTTACGACAGAAAAGCAAAAACATATACCTTCTCAGGCGGCGGCGTCGAGCTTTCGCCGACAATAACGGCAACGTGGAATAAGAATGCGTCGAATGTATTTGTTCTGAAGGAAGACGGAACGATCACGGTCGATCAATCAAAGATCAACCTCAACGCAACGACATTCAAATTCTATGAGCCGCTGGACGGCGGCGGCCTCAGCTTTGAGGGATATGACGACGAAAGAGGCTTGAAGTTTAAGGAGACACTGATTAAATCGAGTGCCCATATCGCGTAGGGATTTTTCAGGCAAATTGGTTGAAAAATCCGCAGTAATACTGACGTATTTCAAGGATATCCCGCGAAGAACAGAGCGATCACCAACATTGATATGCCTGCCACAAAATGCAGGCTTGAAACAGCCGGGATCACCAGAACGGGTAATCTTCTGTTTTCCGGTATATTCGGAATAGGCGCCGTGTTTGGCGGCGAGCTGTTCAAAATGGAAAAGCTCGGATACGGGCTGAAAAACGGAGAATTCAAGTTTAACGGTATCGCTGCAAAGGGCGAGATCGGATCGCACCTCGGCGGCGATTCAAAAAAGCGCAAGATCCTCGGTCACGGAGCAGGCAAGATCTCGGCGGATATCAACACATTTGAAGGCCAGGAGAAATACAACTTTGATCTGGAGCTTAATGTTAAGGATCTCTTTGAGGCAGAGGCGTCGCTCTACCTGAGCAGACTATACAACGGCAGCCTTTGCCCCAATAAGCTCTGGGTTTATGTAAACTCGCAAAAGGGCGGAATCAATATCCCGACACCTGCACCTGTGGTCACGCTTACAGGCGGAGGAATCGGCATTGACGGCCTTGCTGATATGATGCTGTTGTTACCATAATGGTACCCGTTCCGGATTATTACTATGACACAGAGACCGGTGATTATTTTGAAACAGATGTGGATTCGGAAACTGATACAGACACAGTTCTTGATCTGTATGAAACAGTAACCACCACGTCTGAGCAAACAAAGGATCCTACCTGCGAGGATCCCGGTGAAACGACTTATACCGGCGTGTTTACTAACCCGATATTCGCCGTAAAGACCAAGACGGTGCAGAATATTTTACCAACAGGTCACAATTACGAGCTGACAAAGTGGAAGTGGACGGGCTATACCTCCGCAGTGGCGACGTTTACCTGCAAGAACGACAGCAAACACACGCAGACAGCAAATGCAACGATCACGAGCAAACGCACTGAACCGACCTGCGAAGCCGACGGCAGCATCGTTTATACGGCAGCTGTTACCTTTGAAGGCAAGAACTACACCGACACAAAGACGGAGAAGCTCGCAAAGAAAGGACACAGCTTCAAGCTCACCGGTTGGAGCTGGGACGGCGACAACGCCGCAGCTGTCTTTACGTGTGAATACGACAAAACGCACACAACCACGGTTGCCGCAGATGTTACAACCAGGACCGAAGGAAATACCGTCATTCGCACTGCCAATATCGTTATTGACGGACAGCTTTACACAGACACAAATACAGAGGTCATCACCCCGTCTCAAACGGACAGCGATACAGGCAAGACGTCGGATACGGATCAGCCTGCCGACAGCGAGAATACCTCCGATAGCAGCAGTGATGCACCGGGCGATTCCGAAACGGACACTTCCTCCGATACTGCGTCGTCTGATGTAAGCAGCGAAACGGACACTTCCTCCGATACTGCGTCGTCTGATGTAAGCAGCGAAACGGATACGTCCTCCGATACCGCGTCGTCTGATGTAAGTAGCGATACGGACACGTCCTCCGATACCGCGTCGTCTGATGTAAGCAGCGATACGGACACGTCCTCCGATACAGACACAGGCAAAGATGTCGATACGGAGAGCGACTCCGATAATACGCCCGGCACTCAGACCGATACGGATAAACAGTCCGACAGCGACACACCGGAAAATCCCGACGATAAACCTAAAGGAACCTGCGGCGACGTTGACGGCGACGGAAACATCACAGCGAACGACGCACTGATGATCCTCCGCGCAAGCGTCGGTATGGAAACACTCACGCCTGAACAGAGCGCACTTGCTGATGTAGACGGCGACGGCAGTGTTACAGCCAACGATGCACTTGCCGTTCTTCGTTACAGCATTGGGTTTATTGACGAGGACAGTCGGATCAATAAACCGATAACAGCATAAAACACAAAACAGCGAGCAGGATCAAGGCGTTCTGCCGAATGATACGCCGCAAGCGAACAATATTCGCATAAGCGCTGCGGCAGGTGCTTACCTTTATTCTCGTTTGCACAGCGGTCCTGTTAGCTTTTGAACATCGGCACAGCCCCGAGCTTACTGTCGGGGCTGTGTCATTTTTGTTATACCATTTCTTTCATAAAACTGAATGTGAATTCTGATAAGCTGTGAAGCCTTTACGCTCCGCAGCTTTTTTGTATCCCCTCAATCCCACGGCGTCTACCCAAATTGACTCCAAAATGTTAAGGAGTCACTGATT